>NZ_JBHSQK010000124.1:0-14370 GCF_042658055.1 Pseudonocardia lutea | reverse complement strand
CGCGGCGTCGAAGGCGACATAGATCATCTCCTTGACCTTCGGCTCCAACGTGCCGGTCTTCCACGGCACCGACGAGAGCTCGACGTACGCCTCGAACAGGTCCGGGGCGAGCTCGAGGATCCCCTCCCAGAACTCGTGCCAGTACCCGCGGTTCGCGGTGAACTCGGCCTTGAGCCGCTCCCGGCGCTCGTCCAGCGGCGCCGGCCCGGTACGCACGCCCTCCTCCTCGAGCACCTCCAGCAGCAGCGGCACCCCGATGTTGCAGGCGTGGATGCCGAGGGTGCTGGTCAGCTCCAGCACCTCCATGATCTCGGCCGGGGTGGCCCCGTGGCGCAGGGCCGCCTCGATGTGCTGACGGATACCGGGCTCGTACAGGTGCGTCGCCGCGGCGTCGGCCGCGATGTACACGAACTCCTTGACCTTGGGCTCGAGGTGCGACGCCCGGGTCCACGGCACCGACGAGAAGTGCAGGTAGGCCTCGAGGAACGCGGGGTCGAGCTCGAGGATCCGCTGCCAGGGCTCGCCCCAGGTGCCGCGGACGGCGACGAACTCGTCCTTGACGCGCTGCTGCTCGGGAGTGAGGGTCTCCGTCCCGGTCACTGGTCCTCCTCCGGCCGCTCGCGCAGCCATCGTGCGATCTCGGTGTGGTCCGCCCCCGGCCCGAGCGTGTCGATCGCGCGGCTCCAGAGGGCGAGGGTGCGCGCGGCGTGCCCGCGCGGCGCGTCGACGGCCTCCGCCAGCCCGAGCGCGATCCGCAGGTCCTTGACCATGAGGCCGGCGGTGAACCCCGAGGCGTACGTGCCGGGCACGATGTGGGTCGGCCACTTGGTCTCGGTCGACCCGCTGCGGCCGCTGGAGCCGTTGATCGCGTCGAGCATGGTCGTCGGGTTCAGACCGAACCGCTCCCCCGCGAGGATCGCCTCCGAGGTGGCCAGCAGGTGCGAGGCGGACAGTAGGTTGTTCAGCGCCTTGACCGCGTGCCCCGCGCCCGTCCCGCCCACGTGCCGGACCCGTCCCATCAGCGCCAGCAGGGGCCTGAGGCGCTCCACGGCGTCGCCCGGGCCGCCGACCATGATCGTCAGCGTGCCGGCCTCGGCCCCCGCGACGCCGCCGGACACCGGGGCGTCGACGAGCGTCGCGCCGCACCCGGCGACCCGCTCCGCCAGCGCCCGCGTGCGCAGCGGCTCCGACGTGCTCATGTCCACCAGCAGGGCGCCGGGCGCGAGGGCGTCGAGCAGGCCGCCGTCGACGACCTTCTCCACCACCCCGGAGTCCGGCAGCATCAGGATCACGACGGGGGAGCCCTCGGCCGCGGCGGCGGCCCTCGGTACCGGGGCCAGGACGTCGGCGAGGCCCTCCGCCACGCCGGACGCGGCGTCGTGCCCGCGCACCGTCACGCCCCCGGCGGCGAGCCGCCGCACCATCGGCGCACCCATCCGGCCCAGCCCGACGAAGCCCACCCGGTCGGTCGCAGGGGCGTCAGGCATGACCGTCCCCGGACGCGTCGACGGACTCGGCTGCGATCTCACGCAGCACCCGCTCGGCCACCCGGAAGGACTCCAACGCGGCGGGCGCCCCGCAGTAGCCCGCGGTCTGGAGCAGCGCCTCCTGGATCTCGGTCTCGGTGCAGCCGTTGGTCACCGCCCCGCGGACGTGCACGGCGAGCTCGTGACCGCGGTTGAGCGCCGTGAGCATCACCAGGTTGAGCAGGCTGCGGGTCCGCCGGTCCAGACCCGGCCGGGCCCACAGCTCGCCCCAGACGTTCTGCGTGACGTACTCCTGGACCGGCCGCGAGAAGTCGCTGACTCCCTGCAGCGAGCGGTCCACGTGTGCGTCGCCGAGCACCTCGCGGCGGATCCCCAGGCCTCGCTCGTACCGGTCGTCCCCGCTGCTCACCGGGCCGCCCCCACTGCCACCGGGTAGTCCTCCTCGGCGACCTCCTCGAGCCACGTCGTGGGCCCGATCGAGAACGCCAGGTGGGTCATCACCGTCTCCGCGGTCCCGCCGTGCCAGTGCTGCTCCCCCGGCGGCACCCACACCACGTCACCGGCGCGGATCACCTGCGGCTGTTCGCCGCGCGGGCAGACCCAGCCCATCCCCGCGGTCACGACGAGCAGCTGGCCGCCGGTGTGGTGGTGCCAGTACGTCCGTGCACCGGGCGTGAAGGTCACCGAGTTCAGCGTGTTGTGCTCGGCCGTCGTGGGCAGCACCGGATCGCCCCAGACCGTCCCGGTGAAGGTCTCGGTCCGGTTCTGGGTCGGTGTGGTGTCAGGGGCTCGGCCCCGAACGATCTGCACTGGTCATCCTTCCTGGTCGTGCACTCGGACACCGCCGGCGACGTCGCCGAGCGCGTCGACGACGCGGTTGCTGATGAGGTCGCCGTAGCCGAGGTTCTCCGCGAGACCGAAGCAACCGAGAGGGCCCGCGGCGTTCAGGGTGGGGACGCCGAGCCGACCGGCCAGGTCGACGTAGAGCGCGACGTCCTTGGTCATCAGCCTGCTCGTCAGCCCGCCCTCGAGGTAGTCGCCGCGGACGATCGCGGGGAACCGGTTCGTGGTCGCGAAGTTGACCCCACTGCTCGAGTTGATCACTTCGAGCAGCTGTGGCAGGTCCAGCCCCGCCTTGCGGCCCGCGACCATCACCTCGGCGGACGCGGCGAGGCTGACCGCGTTGAGGAAGTTGTTGAGCAGTTTGGTGGTGTGCCCGGCACCGGACGGCCCCATGTGGTGCACCGTCGCGGCGATCGGCGCGAGGACGGTCTCCAGCTCGGCGAGCGCGGCCGCGTCCCCGCCCGCCATGATCGTCAGGGTGCCCTTCTCGGCCGCGGCCGCACCCCCGGAGATTCCGGCGTCGAGGTAGCGCACCCCGCGCGTCAGGGCCTCGTCGTGCAGGGTTCGGGTCGACGCCGGGGACGCCGTCGAGAGGTCGACGATCGTGGTGCCCTCGACGGCGACGTCGAGGACCTCCCGCACCACCGGCTCCACGACGTGGCTGTCCGGGAGCGACAGCAGCACGACCCGGGCCCGCCGGGCCACGTCGACCGGGTCCGCGGCCGGCACCGCGACCGCCGCCTCGGCCCGGCCCGCGACCGGGTCGTGCCCGACGACGGTGAACCCGGCGTCGTCGACCCGCCGCGCCATCCGGCCGCCCATGTTACCGAGGCCGATCATCCCGACGGTGTCCACGACCTGCTCCCCTCCCGTGTTCATGCCCGTCCGGGAGTCGGCCGGCCGGTGTCCCACGCGCCCACCCCGCCCGACCGTGCCGGCGCGACCGTCGTCCGTCATCCCGCCCCCTCCCCCGGTGCCACCCGGACGACCAGGTCGGCGAGCTCCGGGGCCAGTCCGGGTACGCGGCCCGGGAACCGCTCGGGGACGACGGCGTCGTGCCCGGCGAGCAGGACGCGGCCGGGGTCCCCGGTCATCTCGCGCAGCAGGTCGAAGCCCCGGTACACGTCGACGAGATCGGCCACGACGAAGAACGGCCGGTCCCGCTCGAGCTCCTCGTAGAAGTGCAGGGCATCGGCGGCGAGCACGACGGCACCGCCGTCCGTCGCGATCTGGGCGACGAGCTGGCCGGGTGTGTGCCCGCCGACCACGACCAGCTCGAAGCCCGGGGCCAGGTCGAGAGTGTCCTCGACCAGCCGGACCCGGCCGTCGTCGGCCGCCTTGGCGAGCAGGCCGAGCTCGTCGGGCTCGGTGGAGTGGGCGAACTGCAGCCTGCCCGCGTAGGGGCCGGTCCAGAACTCCAGCTCGCGCCGGGCCAGCACGATCTCGGCCGCCGGGAAGCGGTCGAGGTTGCCGATGTGGTCGTAGTGGGCGTGGGTGACGACGAGCCGGTCGACGGCCTCCGGCTCGATCCCCAGGCCGCGCAGCGCGTCGACCGGGTCGACCAGCATCGTCCGACGGCGGCGAGCTCCGGCCTCGGCACCGAAGCCGCAGTCGACGACGACGGTCCGGTGCCCGTCGCGGACGACCCAGAAGAAGTAGTCCATCGGCAGCTCGGAGTCGGGCTCGCCGTAGACGTGGTGGTTGAGGAACGTCTCCGATCGGCGCGCGATCCGCGTGCCGTAGCGGACCGCGAGGACCTCGTGCGCCATCACGCCGCACTCGTGAAGTCGACGTCCTTGGTCTCCGGGCCGGCCGCCGCGCCGACCGCGCCGAGGACGCCGCCGATCCCCAGCAGGAGCGCCGCGGAGACCGCCGCGGAGACGACCTGGTTCAGGCCCGCGTAGAAGAACGCGTAGAAGGACGGGATGATCACCGACGCGCTGAACCCGAGGCCGAACGCCGAGGCACGGACGTCGGTGTGGAAGCGCTCGTTGATGTAGGGCAGGACGACGCCCCACGGCGCCGTGACGAGCACGGAGAACACGCAGACCAGGAACACGATCGTGCCGAACGAGAGGTGGCTCCCGTTCATCAGCACCGCCATCAGCGTGGACCCCCCGATCGCGATGAGCCCGCCGAGGACGATGAAGAAGGTCCGGCGACCGATGCGCTGCGCGATCAGGCCGGAGCCGATGTAGCTGACGACCAGGCAGGCGTAGGCGATCAGCAGCGCGGTCGTGAGCTGGCTGCCGCTGAGCTGCAGCACGGTGTGCAGCACGGTGGTCGGCAGGAACAGGGTGACCATGTTCTGGGTCAGCCAGAACCCGGTCATCATGGCGAACACCTGCAGGAAGCTGCGCCCGCTCGCACCGGAGAACAGGTTCTTCAGCGGTGCGGACTTCTTCTCCGACGCCTCCCAGATCTCGGACTCGGAGACCCAGCGCACGTAGTAGAGCACCAGCACACCGGCCAGGAGCGCGCCGAGGACGAACGGGACGCGCCAGCCCCACACCGCGTAGGGCGAGTCGGGGCCGGCCAGGGGGAAGAGCGCGAAGGAGGCCATCCCGACCAGGTTGATCACGATGTAGGCCAGCGGGAAGGCGGCGAGGATGACGCCGCCGAGCAGGCCGCGCTTGTGTTTCGGCGAGTACTCCATCGCCAGCGGCAGCGCGCCGGTGTACCCGCCGCCGAGGCAGATCCCGTCGAGGAAGCGGAGCAGGATCAGCAGCCAGTAGGACGCGATCCCGATCGTGGCGTAGCCCGGGATGAACGCGATGAGCAGGGTGATCACGCCGAAGCCGCCGACCGAGGTGATGGTGGCGCGGCGCCGTCCCACCCGGTCCGCGAGCCCCCCGAAGATCGCGGCCCCGACGGGCCGGCCGATGAGCGTCGTGGCGAACACGAGCGAGGTCAGGATCGCGGAGAGCCCGGGGGACATCCCCGCCGGCTGGAAGTAGATCAGGGCCGGGGTGAGGACCACCGTCGGCAGATAGATGTCGAACATGTCGACGAACTCGGCGAAGAACGCCCCGCGGATCGCGGAGCGCCGCTTCGCCGCCCGTTCGGGGGTCTCGACGTCGTCGGGGTACCCGGGCTGAACAGCCCTGCCGGTGTCACTCTCACTGCCCGTCATCGCGCAGTCCCATCTCGTCGCACCAGTGCGGTTGGCACTACTCGATCGTCATATCGTCTGACAATCTGGCCGCCGACCGTAGCCGCCGGCCTGCGGGGCAGTCAACGGCTGCTCGTCCGATCGGTGCCGGCCCGAGGCGAAGGTTTCCCTGGATTGTCAGACGAGCTTACGATCAGAACGGGACTGACCTGCGCGACCACGGGTCGTCGCGTTCGACATGCCCTGGCACGGTCGCTCCGATCCGCCCACGGACCGGCGGAGCCGGCGCGATCGCGCTCTACCTGGCGAGCACGTGCGGCGGGCGGTGGGCGGCGGTGCGCGCCCTGGAGGGCGGACTCGGCAACCCCGGGCGGTTCGCCGAGTGGACGAACCGGGCCGACGTCGACCACTCCGGCTTCCTCACCAGCTGATCGCGCCCGGGAGCCCCACGGGGCCGCGCGAGCAGACCCTGTGGGGCTACGCCCAGTCCGGGCCGGGCGTCTACCAGGGTGACACGCACTTCTCCTCGCGCGACCTGCCGCGCCACACCGACGATCTCGGTCCGGCCGGCTGCCCGCTCTCCGTGTTCAGCGGCGAGTACGACTACTCGGCGACGACCGAGATGAGCCGTGCCGCCGCGGAGAAGCTGGGCGGCGAGCTCGTCGTCATGCCCGGGCGCGGGCACTTCCCCATGTCCGAGGATCCGGAGGGGTTCGCCGAGCACCTCCGCCCGGTCCTGGACCGGATCCGGGCCGGCGAACCCGCCCGGACCCCGTTCAGCGCTTGACGGCGAGCACCGGGACGTCGGCCTCCAGCAGCAGACGCTGGGAGAGGCTGCCAAGCAGGGCCTTGCCGATCGGGGTGCGCTTCTTCATCCCGATCACCAGCAGGTCGACCTTGCCCTCGTACTCGTCGAGGGCGGCGAGGACGCAGTCGGCGAGGTCGGCGTGTCCGGTGCGCTCCCGAACGGTGACGGGGAGGTCGCTCGGCATCCCGACGACGTCGAGCGGGTCGAGCGCGAGGTTCAGCACCACCAGGTCCGTCTCGCGCCGCCGCGCCTCGTCGATCGCCGCCGACAGCGCCGTGCGCCCCTCGGGCGAGTCCGGCACCGCCACCATCACCGTCACCGCGTCACCTCCGCCGTCGCCGATGCCGGGTCACCGGCCCGCTTGAACTCGCGCTCGAGCTGCTCCAGCGTCCGCCCCTTGGTCTCCGGCACGATCGCCCTGGCCACCAGCATGGCGCACACGCCCAGGCCGGCGAAGAGGAAGAAGGTCGCGGAGATCCCGATGCCTGCCACCAGGATCGGGAAGAGCAGGCCGACCAGGAAGTTCACGATCCACAGCATCAGGCCGCACACGCCCATGCCGAGGCCGCGGAGCTTCAGCGGGAAGATCTCCGACAGCATCAGCCAGGTCACCGGCGAGATCGCGCCCTGCTGGAAGGCCAGGAAGGTCACGGTCAGCCCCAGCACGACGGACGCGCGACCGACGCCCTCGGGCAGCACCAGCGAGAGCACGCCGACGAGCAGCAGCGCGCAGAAGGTGCCGATCTGCCCGACGACGAGCATCGGCCGCCGCGGGACCCGCCCGAGCAGCCAGATGCCGACGAACGTGGCCAGCACCGAGATCACACCGTTGGCGATGTTCGCGATCAGCGCTCCGTCCCGGTCGAAGCCGGACTCGGTGAGGATCTGCGTGCCGTAGTACATGATCGAGTTGACGCCGGTGATCTGCTGCATGACGGCGATCGCCAGCCCGACGACCACGATCCGGCGGATCCACGGCACGGCCAGGTCGCGCCAGCCGGCCGTCTGCGCGGCCCGGTCCTCCTCGGCCAGCGCGCGGACCTCGGCGAGCTCGGCCTCGGCCCGCTTCGCGTCCCGCACCTGCTGCAGCACCGCGAGCGCCTCGCCGAACCGGCCGCGCGAGGCCAGCCAGCGCGGGCTCTCCGGCATCGCGAGCATGCCGACCCAGAGCGCGACCGCGGGCAGGGTGGCGATCACCAGCATCCAGCGCCAGACGCCGCCGGCCTCGCCCCAGATCCCGCCGATGACGGCGTTGCAGAGGAACGCGAGCAGCTGGCCGCTGACGATCATGAGCTCGTTCTGCGTGACGAGCCGGCCGCGCCGCTCGGCGGGCGAGACCTCGGACAGGTACGCGATCACCGTGACGGACGCGCCGCCGACGGCGAGGCCCAGCACCACCCGGCCGAGCACCATGAGGGCGACACCCGGCGCGAACGTGCAGATCAGGGTGCCGACGGCGAACAGCACCGCCAGCCAGAGGATCATGGTGCGCCGGCCGCGCCGGTCGGAGATGCGCCCGCCGAGGAAGGCGCCGAAGGCCGCGCCGAGCAGCAGCGAGCTCGTGACGACACCCTCGGTGGCCGGGGTCAGACCGAGGTCGTCGGTCATGTACGGCAGGGCGCCGTTGATCACGCCGGTGTCGTAGCCGAAGAGCAGGCCACCGAAGGTGGCGACGACCGTGAGGAGCTTCAACCGGCGGGTGTGCGGGCCGGGGGTCGACGGCGTCGTGCCGGACTGCACGGCGTCGTGCGTGTCGTGGGACAAAACGATCCTTCACGAGGGGACGGTGCCGCGAGGGGCTCCGGCCCCTCGCGGCCGGACGGTCAGACGGTCAGGCGGTCGGCGCCGAAGTGCTTGTCGATCAGGGCGGTGGCCTTCTCGCGCTGCCGCACGCTGATGCCCTCGGCGTCCTCCTCCCAGCCGAACACGCAGGAGGAGACCACGCCGTCGAACCCGACCGAGGCCAGCGCGGCGAACACCGCGTCGAAGTCGACCTCGCCGCGGCCGAGCTCGGCGTGCTGGTGCACCCGCGCGGTCGACCCGGGCGGGTTGACGATGTAGCGCAACCCGTTCGACGCGGTGTGGTCCAGGGTGTCGGCCAGGTGCACGTAGGTGACCTTCTCCGCGGCCCGGGCGATGATCCCGGCCGGGTCTCCGCCGGGGCCGCCCTGGTGGAAGGTGTGCGGGGTGCAGTACAGGAACGAGATCCAGTCCTTGTTGAGCCCGCGGACCAGGTCGACGGCGGCGTGGCCGTCCTCGATGAAGTCGTCCGGGTGCGGCTCGAGCACCAGCTTGACGCCTTCGCGCTCGAAGACCGGGATCAGCTCGTCGAGCGAGCGCAGGAACTGGGCCTCGGCGAACTCCGCGCCCTCCGGGCGGCCGTTGAACTCGGAGTTCATCGTCTCCACGCCGAGGTCGACGGTGATCTGGATGGCCCGCGTCCAGGCCCGCACCGCGGCCTGGCGCTCCTCCTCGCCGGGCCCCGACCAGCGCAGCACCGGCAGCACCGAGGCGATCCCCACCCCGGCGTCCGCCGCGCGCTTGCGCAGCCTGGCCACCCCGGCGTCGTCCACCCGCGGATGGCCGAAGAAGGGGATGAAGTCCGCCTTGGGCGAGAGCTCCATCCAGCGGTAGCCCATCTTCGCCACGACGTCGGGCAGCTCGTGGACCGCGTGCGTGGCATAGAACATCTGCGGGTCGAGGGCGAGCTTCACGGGCGCGCCTCCAGCTTCACCTCGGTGCGCCGGCCGGTGCGGACCGCCTCGACGCCCGCCTCGCAGACGGCGGCCGCGGCGTAGCCGTCCCAGGCGCCGGCGCCGTCGATCGTGCCGCGGCGGGCGGCGTCGACCCAGCGCTGCATCTGCGTGTCGTAGGCCTGCCCGAAGCGGACCACGAAGTCCGGGGCGATGGTGCCGCCCCAGCGCCCGGCCTGCTTGACCACCAGGTTCTGGTCGAGCCCGATCGTCGCGCTGCCCTTCTCGGCGACGAGCTCGGTGCGGACCTCGTAGGCGACCTGGGTGCGCACGAAGCTCTCGACGGTCACCAGCCGGCCGGACTCGGTCTCGAACAGCACGAGCATCGGGTCCGAGACGCCCTCCGGCGCCACCGACGTCGCCGCGCCGCGCAGCACGGTGACCGCGACGACCTCCTCGCCGAGCAGGAAGCGGGTGCAGTCCGCCTCGTGCACCACCGAGTCGGCCATGGCCATCTCGGAGTTGAAGGAGTCGGGCACGGTCGGGTTGCGGTGCGTGCAGTGCAACATCAGCGGAGCACCCACCGAGCCGCTCGCGATCAGCTCGCGCAGCGCGACGTACTCGGTGTCGAAGCGCCGCATGAAGCCGACCTGGATCAGCTCGCGGCCGCTCTCGGCCTGTGCCCTGACGACCTCGTAGGACGAGGGGCCGTCCATGGTCAGCGGCTTCTCGCAGAGCACCGGGACACCGCGCTCGAGGCAGGCCAGGACCTGCTTCTCGTGGGCGAAGCCGGGGCTGGCCAGCACGACGGCGTCGACGTCGTCGGCCCCGATGGCCTCGAACGGGTCGGCCACGGTCCGGGCGCCGATCGGGCCGGCCACCTTCTCCGCCTGCTCCGGGGAGAAGTCGTTGACCACGGTCACCCGGGCACCGCGGACGCGGCGGGTCAGGCTGTCGACGTGGAAGGAGCCCATCTTCCCCACGCCGACCACGGCGACGCGCAGATCGTCGGACATGAACATTCCTCTCAGGCCTTCGGGGTGCCGATGTCGAGCCGGCCCGAGCAGCCGGCGAGGTAGGTGTGCGTGCGCCGCGCGATGGGCAGCGGGTGGTCCGGCGGACAGGGGTACATGTCCTGCTCGACGATGGCGTAGATGTCGCGGTCGAGCTCCTCGACGGCGGCGAGCAGCTCGCGCATGTCCGGCACGCCCAGCGGCGGCTCGACCATCGCGCCGAGCTGCACGGCGTCGGGGAAGGGGATGTCCTCGGCCTCGACGCGGGCGATCACGGCGGGGTCGACCTGCTTGAGGTGCAGGTAGCCGATGCGCTCCGGGTACTTCTTGATCAGTCCGACGTTGTCGCCGCCGTAGTACGAGACGTGGCCGGTGTCGAGGCAGAGGTTCACGTACTCGGGGTTCGTGTGCTCCAGGAACCGCTCGATCTCGTGCTGGTGGCCGACGTGGCTGTCCGCGTGGCTGTGGAACTGGACGCGCAGCCCGTACTCCTCGAGGATCCGGCGACCCAGCTCGTCCATGCCGGTGGTCAGCAGCCCCCACCGCTCGTCGGACAGGACGCGGTCCTCCAGCGGGGCACCGGTCTTGTGGTCGCGCCAGGTGTCCGGGATGACCACGATGTGCTCGCCGCCGACCGCGGCGGTCAGCGAGGCGACGTCCGTGACCTGCTTCCAGACGTCCTCCCAGGAGTCCGGCCGGTGCAGGTGCTCGAACACGGTGCCGGCACTGACCTTGAGGCCGTGCTTCTCCAGCTGGTCCCGCAGCGCGTTCGGGTCCGTCGGCAGGTAGCCGTAGGGGCCGATCTCGATCCACTCGTAGCCGGCGCCGGACACCTCGGAGAGGAACCGGTCGGCGGGGGTCTGCGCGGGATCCGACGGGAACCACACGCCCCACGAGTCGGGGGCGGAGCCGATCCGGATCGTCGATGAAGGGGCCACGCTGCTGTCTCCCGGTCCTCGGTGCCGTGGTGCGCGGGGCGCCCGTGGACGGACACCCTCGTCGTGCTGACTAGAGCGCTCTAGTCGCTCCGTGGCACACTATGGTGACCGCAAGGTGTGTATGTCAAGACATAGGCGAGAACACTCCGCGCCGTGCTCTCCACCCCGCCCGAGACCCCCTTATGACCCGCCCATGACCTGCAAGGATGCCGCCATGGCCACGCCCCTCCCGCCGCGCCGCCGGCCGACGATGGTCGACGTCGCCGCCCGCGCGGGCGTCTCGCGCGCGCTGGTCTCCCTCGTCTTCCGCGACCAGCCCGGCGCCTCGGCCGAGACGCGCGCCCGCGTGCTGGCCGCGGCCGAGGAGCTCGGCTACCGCCCGGACAGCGCCGCCCGGCTGCTCGCCCGCGGCCGCAGCCGGACCCTCGGCGTGCTGATGACCGTGCGCGAGCCGTTCGAGGCCGACCTCGTCGAGGCGATCTACCCGGAGGCCGAGCGGCTGGGCTACGAGGTGCTGCTCTCCGCGCGCACCCCCGGCCGGGACGAGGCGACCGCGGTCGAGGGCCTGCTCGCGCACCGGTGCGAGGCGATCGTCCTGCTCGGACCGGACGTGGACGACGCCTTCCTCGCGGAGTTGGGCGATCGCACCGTCGGCGTGGTGGTGGGACGGGCCGCGCCGGGGCTCGACAGCGTGCACAGCGCCGACGCCGACGGGGTGCGGCAGGCCGTCGACCATCTGACCGGCCTGGGGCACCGGGAGATCGTGCACGTCGACGGCGGCACCGGGCCCAACGCCGCCGCCCGCCGCACCGGCTACCTCGAGGCCATGGCGGCGCACGGCCTCGCCGACCGCGCGCGGGTGCTGCCCGGGGCCTACCACGAGGACGCCGGCATCGCCGCCGCGCACGCCCTGCTGGCCGAGCCGGTGCTGCCGACCGCCGTGGTCGCGGCCAACGACCGGTGCGCGCTCGGGCTGCTGGACACCCTGCGCCGCGGCGGGACCGACGTGCCGGGCCGGGTCTCGGTGGTGGGCTACAACGACGACCGGCTCGCCCGGCTCTCCCACGTCGACCTCACCACGGTCCGGCAGGACGCGGGCCTGCTCGCCCGGCACGCCGTCCGGGCCGCCGCCGCCCGGCTCGACGACCCCGACCGCGCCCCGGGCGAGACCGTGCTGACCCCCGAGCTGGTCGTCCGGGGCACCACCGCTCCCCCCGTGCGCGCCGACCGCCGCTGAGGCCGCGCAGCCCGGGCTGCGCGTTCCTGCGGAAGGCCCCACCCCGGATCCGGGGGCCGGCCGGCTGCCCCCGCGCGCCCCGCCGTCGAAGGATCGGGGCATGGCCGCACCCACCGCGTCCCCGGTCCCGCCCGCCGCACGACCTCTCCGGCGCCGCCCGTGGATCCTCCCGCTCGGGCTCCTGGCGGTCCTCTTCCTCGTCACCGCGCTGCCGCCGTACGTCGGGCTCGACCCCGCCCGCTCGCGCGTCCCGCCCCAGCCCGACCTGCCGCACTTCTACCCGATGCTGGTGGCGCACATCGCCTTCGGCACGGTCGCGCTGCTGACCAGCGTGCTGCAGGTCTGGCCCTGGCTGCGCCGCACGCACCCGCGGGTGCACCGGTGGAGCGGGCGGCTGTACCTGTTCGCCGGCGTGCTGCCGGGTGGGCTGGCGGTCCTCACGGTCGCGCCGTTCGGACAGCTGGGCCCGGTCCAGCAGGCGGGCAACACCGCGCTCGGCCTGCTGTGGCTGGTCACCGGGGTACTCGGTCACCGGGCGGCCCGGCAGCGCCGGTTCGCACAGCACCGGGCGTGGATGGTGCGCAGCGTGGCCCTGACGTGGTCCATCGTCGCGAACCGTGTGTGGTCGCCGATCTGCCTTGCGGTGTACGCCCCCGGCGCCCTGTCGGGCGCCGAGGTTGCACCCTCGGTGATCGCGCAGGCCGTCGGTGTCTCCGTCTGGGCGAGCTGGGTGGTGAACCTGATCGTGGCGGAGTGGTGGCTGGCAGGATCGGCCGGGTGGACGGCACGACGGGTCCGAAAGGAACACCCGGTACGGCAGGACCTCGGCCGGCGACGATGAGCGACGTCGCCCGGCAGGCCGGGGTGTCCAGGGCCACGGCGTCCTACGTGCTGAACCGGACCCCGGGCGCCCGGATCCCGGAGCAGACGCGCGCCAAGGTGCTCGCCGCCGCGGAAGCGCTGCGGTACGTCCCGCACGTCAGCGCGCGGTCCCTGCGGCGCGGGCGCAGCGACCTCGTCGTCGGGCACGTCGACGGCACCTCGATCCTCGGCGACCGGCTGCCCTTCTTCGGGCTGGTGCAGGTGGCGTCGGAGGTGCGGAAGGCCGGCTACACCTTCCTCATCCACGGCGACCCGACGGTCAGCGGGCTCGCCGCGGCCCGGGCCTGGCTGGCGCTGCGGCCGGCGGCCGTGGTCGCCACGCTCGACCGGTTCACCGAGGAGAGCGTCGCGATGCTCGCCGGGGCCGGCACGGTGCCGGTCGCGCTCGGCCGCCGGTCGTCGGAGCTCACCGCGACCGTCGTGCTCGACGACGGCGAGCTCGGCCGGGCCGCCGCCGGCCGCCTCGCCGACCGGGGCCGCCGGAGGGTCGCGGTTCTCGGGTCGCACGAGGACCGCGCCTCGGACCCCGTGCTGGGCAACCGGATCGCCGAGGCCCTGGCCACCGCCCGCCACCGCGGACTGGAGGCCCGGTACGTCCCGATGCGGCCGGAGGTCGACGCCGCCGCCCGGGTGGTCGCGGAGTGGCGGCGGGGCTGGATGCCCGACGGCGTCGTCGGGCCCACCGACCGGCACGCCGGGCTGCTGCTCGGCGCCCTCACCGACGCCGGGATCGCCGTGCCCGGGCGGGTCGCGGTCGTCGGGATGGACGACGACCCCTTCTGCGACCTGCTCCGCCCGCGGCTGACCTCGGTCCGCGCCGACCTCACCGGCGGCGACACGCCGCTGGCGGGGGTCGTGCTCGCCGCCATCGAGGGCCGCTGGGACCCGGGCGACGCGGTCCGCCGCTTCCCCGCCCACGTCGTGGTGCGGGACAGCGCCTGACGGGCACCGGTGCCCGGACTGACGACGGGCCGGAGCGGGAACCCGGGGCGGAACGGCGCCGGAAGGAGCGATCGACATGATGACGGTGATCACCGAGATCACGCTGAAGCGTGGGTCCGAGCCGGAGTGGGACGCCGCGATGCGGGACCGGCTCGCGGCCGCGCGCGGGCGGTCCGGCTGGGTCGGCGGGCAGCTGCTCATCCCGCTCGACGGCCAGAACAAGCGGATCGTCGTCGGCACCTGGCAGAGCCGGGCGGACTGGCAGGCGTGGCACGAGGACGAGGCCTTCGCCGAGACCCGCACCCGGATGGAGGGCCTACAGGAGGGCGACAGCGAGCTGACCTGGCACGAGGTCGTGGTCGACTCCCGCGGCGAGGACTAGACCGTATGAGGGGCCGGCGCCTCGCTCGTAAGT
>NZ_JBHSQK010000123.1:0-6811 GCF_042658055.1 Pseudonocardia lutea | reverse complement strand
ACGCCCGCGGCCCTGTCAACAACGTCTCGGGTCACCACATTCTACCTGCAGCAGGTCCTCGGCCGGTCGCCCCTGGTCACCGGCCTGACCTTGGCCCCGACGACGGTCGCGGTGGGGATCGCGAACCTGCTCGCCGGCCGCCTCGGCGACCCGCGCCGGACCGTCCTCGCGGGGTCGGCCCTGCTCGCCGCGGGCTGCCTGACGGCGGTCGCGGTGGACGCGGTCGTCGCCGGTCTCGCGGTGGCCGGGTTCGGCCTCGGGCTGGTGGTCCCGGCCATGACGGCGGCGCTGCTCGGCAGGGTCGAACCGGCGCGGTCGGGCGTCGCGGCGGGGACCCTGAACACCGCCCGTCAGGCCGGCAGCGTGCTGGGGGTGGGTCGTGCGCGAGGTGTGCACGAGAGCACCGTTCGTGCGGGGTGGGGCGGGTTCAGGCGCAGACGACGTGGCTCAGCAGGTGCCGGGCGCCCGCGCGGAGGTCGTCGAGGGCGAGTCCGGAGCCGGACAGGTGGCGGAGCAGGGCCTGCTGGAACAGCCCGTCGAAGGTCGCGTACGCCAGGGCCGAGCTGCAGGTGGGCTCCCGGCCGGCGAGCTCGGCGTACCGCCCGACGATCCGCCAGATCATCCGCTCGAGGGTCTCGTCGATCTCGGCGACGTCCGGCCGGAACGACTCCTCGAACAGCGACTGCGAGCGCAGGTCGTACCAGAGCCGGTGCATCAGCGCGTCGTCCCGGCAGGTGGCCGCGAGGCCCTCGGCGAAGTCCGCGGCCAGCCCCTCCGCGGTCGACGAGTCGGTGACGACGGCGTCGTAGCGCTGCACGCAGACGGCCTTGTACCGCCGCACGCAGTACATGATCAGCTCGACCTTGTCGCGGAAGTAGTAGTGCAGCGTGCCGTGGCTGAACTCGGTGTTCTGGGCGATCTCGCGCAGGCTGGTGCGTGCGTAGCCCCGCTCGGACAGCGTCTGCAGCGCCCCCTCGGCCAGCAGCCGGCGGCGCTCCTCGAACTTGTCGACCTGGCGGCGGGCCACCCGGTCGGCAGCGGTGGTCACGGTGGGCAAGGGTAGCGGACCGGACGACCGTTCAGAGAGTCCTCGACGGTCGTCCGGGCCGTCCGCCCGGCTGCCCGGCGCGGTCAGGAGCTCACGTGGGAGAGGAGGCGCAGCTCGTCGTCCGTGAGCCGCAGGGCGAGCATCGGCAGCAGGTTCTGCAGCTGCTCCACGGTGCGGGCGGAGGCGATCGGGGCGGCGACCGTGTCCTGGGCGGCCAGCCAGGCCAGTGCGACGGCCGGGACCGGGACCCCGTGGCCGGCGGCGATCTCGTCGAGCACGGCCAGCACCGCGGGCCCGCGCGGGTCGTCGAGGTAGGCCGAGGCGCCCTCCGCCCGCACGCTGTCGACCTTCTCCCCGCGGTACTTGCCGGTCAGGAAGCCCTTGGCCAGCGCGTAGTACGGCAGGCAGGCGATCCCCTCGGACCGCAGCAGGTCCTGCAGCGAGGACTCGAACTCCGCGCGCTCCATCAGGTTGTAGTGCGGCTGCAGCGCGGTGAAGCGGACCAGCCCGTCCCGGTCGGAGATCTCCAGCGCCGAGCGCAGCCGCTCCGCGGAGAAGTTCGACGCCCCGACCTGGCGGACCTTGCCCTCCCTGACCAGCGCGTCGAAGGCGTCGAGCGTCTCCTCCTGCACGGTGTCGGGGTCGTCCTTGTGCGCGTAGTAGAGGTCGATGCGGTCGGTGCGCAGCCGGCGCAGCGAGTCCTCGCAGGCGGCCTTGATGTTCTCGCCGCCGAGCCCCGCGCGCCGCGGCAGCGACCCGACCTTGGTCGCGACGACCATCCGGTCGCGGTTGCCGCGCGCGGCCATCCAGTTCCCGATGATCGTCTCGGATTCGCCGCCGCTGTTGCCGGGCACCCGGAACATGTACGAGTCCGCGGTGTCGACGAACGTGCCGCCCGCCTCGGCGAAGGCGTCGAGCACCGCGAACGAGGTGTCGGCGTCGGCGGTCCAGCCGAAGACGTTGGCCCCCAGGCACAGGGGCGAGACCTCGAGTTTCCCCACAGTCGGCATGGTCGACGAGCCTACGACCGCGATCGGGTGGTGGGCCCGTTGAACGGTTGGCACTCTCATGGGTAGAGTGCCAATCGCACAGTTCAGGTCGGGTCGCCCCGGCACCCGCGACGGCGGGGCCCCTGGTCGGCTGTCGGTGGACAGTACTACGGACAGTTCGTGAGTCACCCCAGGAAAGGGGAGGTCATCGTGGCGAACATCAAGCCGCTCGAGGACAAGATCGTCGTCCAGGCCAGCGAGGCCGAGACCACCACGGCCTCCGGCATCGTGATCCCGGACACCGCCAAGGAGAAGCCCCAGGAGGGCAAGGTCCTGGCCGTGGGCCCGGGCCGGATCGACGACAACGGCAACCGCGTCCCCCTCGACGTGAACGTCGGCGACGTCGTCATCTACTCGAAGTACGGCGGCACCGAGGTCAAGTACAACGGCGAGGAGTACCTGATCCTCTCCGCGCGCGACGTGCTCGCCGTCGTCAACTGACGACTCCCGCGTGAACCCCGCCCCGGCGGCCTGTAGTCCGTCTCACGGGCGTGGCCCCGGGGCGGTTCCGTCTCACCCCATGAACGAGAGGCTCTGATGCCGAAGCAGATCAGCTTCGACGAGACCACGCGGCGCGCGCTCGAGCGCGGTGTCAACCAGCTCGCCGACGCCGTGAAGGTGACGCTCGGCCCGCGCGGCCGCCACGTCGTCATCGACAAGAAGTTCGGTGGCCCGACCGTCACCAACGACGGTGTGACCATCGCCCGCGAGATCGACCTCGAGGACCCCTACGAGAACCTCGGGGCGCAGCTCGCCAAGACCGTCGCCACCAAGACGAACGACGTCGCGGGCGACGGCACCACCACCGCCACCGTGCTCGCCCAGGCGCTGGTCCGCGAGGGCCTGCGCAACGTGGCGGCCGGCGCCAACCCGACCGCCCTCGGCCGCGGCATCGCCGCCGCCGCGGACAAGGTGTCGGAGTGGCTGCTGGAGAAGGCCATTCCGGTCAACGGCGCCGAGCACATCGCCCAGGTCGGCACCATCGCCTCCCGCGAGGAGGAGATCGGCCGGCTGATCGCCGACGCGATCGGCTCCGTCGGCAACGACGGCGTGATCACCGTCGAGGAGGGCTCCACGCTCGCCACCGAGCTGGAGATCACCGAGGGCCTGCAGTTCGACAAGGGCTACCTGTCGCCGTACTTCGTCACGGACGCGGAGAGCATGGAGGCCGTCCTCGAGGACGCCTACATCCTCCTGCACCGCGAGAAGATCAGCTCCATCCAGGACCTGCTCCCGCTGCTGGAGAAGGTCCTCGGCGAGGGGCGGCCCCTGCTGATCATCGCCGAGGACGTCGAGGGCGAGGCCCTGTCGACGCTGGTCGTCAACTCGATCCGCAAGACCATCAGGGTCGCCGCGGTCAAGTCGCCGTTCTTCGGCGACCGCCGCAAGGCCTTCATGGACGACCTCGGCATCGCCACCGGCGGGACCGTCATCAACCCGGAGGTCGGGCTCAAGCTCTCCGAGGCCGGGCTGGACCTGCTGGGCCGGGCGCGGCGGGTCGTCGTCACCAAGGACACCACGACGATCGTCGAGGGTGCCGGCAAGTCCGACGACATCCAGGGCCGGATCGCCCAGATCAAGGGCGAGATCGAGACCACCGACTCCGACTGGGACCGCGAGAAGCTGCAGGAGCGGCTGGCCAAGCTGTCCGGCGGCGTCGCGGTCATCAAGGCCGGTGCGGCCACCGAGACCGCCCTCAAGGAGCGCAAGCACCGCATCGAGGACGCCGTCTCCGCGACCCGCGCCGCGGTCGAGGAGGGCATCGTCCCCGGTGGCGGCTCGGCGCTGGTCCAGGCCGCCGCCGCGCTGGAGGAGCTGAAGCTCTCCGGCGACGAGGCCACCGGTGTCGCGATCGTCCGCCGCGCGCTGACCGCCCCGCTGTACTGGATCGCCGCCAACGGCGGTGTCGAGGGCGCGGTCGTCACCGCCCGCGTCGCCGAGCAGGAGTGGGGGCAGGGCTTCAACGCCGCCACGCTGACGTACTCGGACCTGCTGGCGGACGGTGTCATCGACCCGGTCAAGGTCACGCGCAACGCCGTGGTCAACGCCGCGTCGATCGCGCGCATGGTGCTCACCACGGAGAGCGCCGTCGTCGACAAGCCCGAGGACGAGAAGCCGGCCCCCGCGGCCGGTCACGGGCACGGGCACTGATCCGGCTCCGGCAGTAGGCGCAAGGCGAAGGGCGGGTGGCCTCGCGGCCACCCGCCCTTCGGCGTTCTCCGGCGCTCCGACGGGCCGTGTCGCCGGTCAGACCGGCTGGACGCCCGTCTTCCCGTCGATCCGCAGCCGCCGGTCGCGGCCCCGGATGATCGCCTCCCGCTCGTGCTCGGAGAGCCCGCCCCACACGCCGTAGGGCTCCTGGACCTCCAGCGCGTGCCGCCGGCACGTCTCCAGCACCGGGCACCCCGCGCAGATCTCCTTGGCGCGCCGCTCGCGGTTCGCCCGCGCCGGCCCGCGCTCACCCTCGGGGTGGAAGAAGAACGAGCTGTCCATCCCGCGGCACGCGCCCTGCATCTGCCAGTCCCAGATGTCGGAGACCGGCCCCGGAAGCCGCCTGATGTCCGCCACCGTCATCACCCACCCGTCGAAGCGAAGTCGTTGCTCGGCAACGAGGTGCCCAGCCTAGAACCGCGCCAAACCTTGTTCAAGAGAAGAATTGCCGGAACCGTGTCGCGGTTGCCCGCTGCCGGGCGACCCCCGACCATGGGCGGATGACCACGCAGCCGGTGCCGGAGCACGCACCCGATCGCGCCGTGCCGCCGCGCCGGGAGCGGGCCGACGGGGAGCGCGCCGACGACGAGGAGCCGGGCACCGAGGAGCCGGGCACCGAGGAGCCGGACGCGGCCGACCGCGGGCCGGATACCCCCTCCGGGTCCGGCGACACCCCCCGGCTGACGGTGGCGGCCGTGGCGCGCCGGCTCGGGGTCGCCCCGGCCACCCTGCGCACCTGGGACCGGCGCTACGGGCTCGGGCCCTCGGCGCACACCCCGGGCTCCCACCGCCGCTACGGGGCCACCGACCTCGCCCGCCTCGAACTGATGCAGCAGGCGCTGCTGCAGGGCGCCACGCCCGCGGAGGCCGCGCGGCACGCCCTCGCCGCGCCGCTGCCGGAGCCGGGCACCGGGCGGCCCGTCGGGGTGGCCGGCACCGGGACCGCGGAGACCGGGTCCGGGGAGGGCGGCCCGGTGCTGCTCGCCGGCCACCCGTCGGACGACGAGCTCGACCTCGGTGCGCGCGTGCGGGTCGGCGGCCGGGTGCTGCGGCTGCCGGGCGCGAGCCGGCGGGCCCGCGGGGTGGGGCGCGCGGCCCTGTCGATGGACGCGCCCGCGGTGCGCCGGCTCGTCGACGAGGCCATCGAGGCCGACGGGCTGGTCCGGACCTGGAACGACGTCGTGCGGCCGGTGCTGAGCGCGGTCGCCGAGCGCTGGGAGTCGACCGGGGCCGGGGTGGAGATCGAGCACCTGGTCAGCGAGGCCGTGACCGCCGTGTACGGCGCCCGGTCGGTCGCGGCGACCCTGCCGGGGGCGGACGCCCGCCCCGTCCTCCTGGCGGGCGCGCCGGGCGAGTGGCACAACCTGCCGTTCGCGGTGCTGGGTGCCGTGCTGGCCGAGCGGGGTGTGGCGTACCGGCCGCTGGGCCCCGACCTGCCCCTCGACGCGCTGGTGGCCGCCGTCCGCCGGACCGCACCCGCCGCGGTCGTGCTCTGGGCCCAGGCGCCGAGGACGGCAGATCCCGGGCTCTTCGCCGCGCTGCCCCGTACCCGGCCCCGGTTCCGCTCGTTTGCTGCAGGGCCGGGCTGGGGGGAAAGCACCCTGCCGTCACGGATCGGGCGCCTGGGGTCGTTGGCCTCGGCGGCGGACACGCTGGCGGATCTGGCCGTGCTCACTCACACGAACTAGTACATGTGGGTGGTCTCTCCGACGCCGACCCGAACGGATCCGCCCACTTGGTCGACAACCGCCTGAGTGAGGTGCCTTCGGCGGGCGCCCCGGCGTGTCGGTCGGAGCGACGGGACGAGCGGAGCCCGTGGTGCGCTGGACGGCCGCCGTGGCCCTCGGCGGGCAAGGGCGGTACGCCGCCGCGGCGGCTCTCCTGGAGGGCCTGGTGCGGGACGCCCGGGTGCCGCCGGGGATCCGTGCGCACGCCCTCGTCACCCGTGCCTCGCACCTGCGCCAGCGGGGTGGGCACGTCCTCGCCGAGCGGCTCGACGGACGCGCGCCGGCCCTCGTCGCGGGGATCTCCGGCGCCTCGTCGGGGACCGGCGGCCGGGAGGCGGGGTCGGTCGGCCGGCACGGCCCGCCGAGCACCGCCGCGCCGCCGGTGCGGAGGGGCGTTCCCGGGACCGGGCCGGGACCCGAGGGACCGGGCCGCCCTGCCACGCGCCCCCGGGCCGGGCCTCGGCGCCGTCCCGCGCACCGCCATGGGCGAGGTCCCCGCGAGCCCGTGTGCGGACCCGTTCTCGGCCCACGTCGACGCGCTCACCGGGCTCCGCGGCCGACGTGCTCGGGCAGGGCGCGACGACCCGCGCGGCGCGCCTGTTGAGCAGGGCGGATGCCCTCCTGGCGGGCCCGACCCGACCGCCCGGGCGGGGCGTCGGAGGGGGCGTCGGAGGGGGCGTCGCCCTGGCGTCCTGCGGTGCGGGCCGCGTGGGTGCGGCCGAGCTCGCGCTCGCCCGCGGCGACCTCATGACGGCCTCCGCCGCGGCGGTCCGGCC
>NZ_JBHSQK010000122.1:0-11329 GCF_042658055.1 Pseudonocardia lutea | reverse complement strand
CCGCCCGACCCCACGCCGCCGAGCGCGCCGGACCCGACCCGGCGCTCGCGGCCGAGGTGGGGCGCGAGCGGATCCGCGTGCTCACCCTGACCGGTCGCGCGCACGAGGCCCTCGACCTCGGCGCGGCCCGGCTGCCCGGCCTCACCGGGAACCGGCACGCCGGCCTGTGCCTCGATCTCGCCCGCACCGCCGTCGTCGCCGGGCGGTGGGCCGCGGCGGAGGACTACGTCGAGCGGGCCGGGCGGCCCGCCGACCCCCGCTCGGCGGTCCTGCTCGCCGACGCCGCCTTCGGCGCCGGGAGGGTCGACGAGGCCGCGGCCCTCGCCACCGAGGCGATCGCACGGGCCGAGGCGGCCGGCGCCCCGGAGAGCCTGTGCGAGGCCCTCGGTGTGCGCGCCCGCACCCACTGGCGCACCGACCTCGCCGCCAGCAGCGCCGCCTTCCGCCGCGCCGCGCAGGTCGCCGCCGAGCACGGGCTGGCGCCGTGGCGGGTCACCGCGCTGTTCGGTGCCGGGATGATGGAGGCCCTCGACGCGGACGAGCACCCGACCCTCGACCTCGCCTGCGCGCTGGCGCGCGACGCGGGGATGCTGGGCCAGCTGGCGTCGGCGCGGATCATCCTGGCCGACGCCGCGTTGATGATCGACGGACCCGCCGCGAGCGAGGTGCACGCGCGGCGCGCCCTCGACACCGCCCTGCGGCTGCACCTGCCGGCCCTCGTGGACATCGCCCGGATCCAGACCGCGTACGCCGTCGCCGCCGGGGGCGACCCGGCCGGCGCCGAGGAGCTCCTCGCCGCCGTGCCCGAACCGACCCCGGGGAACCGGGCCCTGACCTCGCTGGCCCGGGGTGTGGGCGCCCTGGTCGAGCACGACCTGCCCCGCGCGGCCCGCGAGTTCGGCTCGGAGATCGACCTGGTGCTGACGGACCGGGCGATGCCGATGGTCGCCCCGGTCGGGGCCTGGCTGTTGCTCGACACCGTCCTCGGCGGCGGCGCGCGGGCCCGGGAGCGGCTGGCAGCCCATCCCTCCGGGCTGTCCCGGTCGATCCGGGCCGCGCTCGCCTTCGCCGACGCCGTCGACGCCGGTCGGTCGGGCCGTGCCGCCGAGGCGGCACGGGCTCGGGTGCGCGGCGACCGGCTGCTGGGGCGGCGGGCCTGGTGGCGGCGCCTGCTGCGGCCGATGGTGCTCGAGCGCGCGGTGCACGACGGCTGGGACGACCCCGTGCCCACCCTGCGCGCCGATCTCGCCGCCCACGAGGCCGCGGGCGCGGAGCTGCAGGCCCGCACCTGCCGGGACCTGCTGCGCGCCGCCGGGGCGCCCACCCGGGGCCGGCACGGCACGACCGTCCCGGCGCTCCTGCGGGAGAAGGGCGTGACCCGGCGCGAGTACGAGGTCCTCGTGCTGGTCGGGCGCGGCCTCACCAACCCCGAGATCGCGCAGCGGCTGGTGCTGTCCCGGCGCACCGTGGAGACGCACGTCGCGAACCTGCTGGCGAAGACGGGCGCGCCGCGCCGCACGGAGCTGCACCGGTGGGTCGGGGGCGAAGCTCCGTAGTGCTCACGGATCCGGCGGGGGCGGCCCGGGCGCACGCTCCCGGACATGCAGAAACACGCCGGCTCCCGGCACGGGAGCCTCACCGAGACCGACGTCCTGGTGGTCGGCGCGGGTCCCGCCGGGCTCGCGACGGCCCTGGCGGCCGTGACGCACGGGGCCCGCGTCCTCGTCGTCGAGCGGCGCAGCACGACCTCGACCATCCCGCGCGCCACCGGAGTGAGCACCCGGACCATGGAGATCCTGCGCGAGTGGGGCCTCACCGACGCGGTGCTGGCCGGCTCGATCGGCGACGTCCCGCCGCGGGTCGCGGTCGCCGAGACCCTGGTGGCCCCGGCACGCGAGCACCGCGACGTCGGCTATCCCACGCGGCGCGAGGCCCTGCGCGCCAGTGCCGCGCACCCGCTGCTGTGCCCGCAGGACCATCTCGAGCCGCTGCTCGTCGCGGAGCTGCGCCGGCGCGGTGGCGAGGTCCGCTTCGACAGCGCCCTGGTCGACCTCTCGGTGGTCGACCTGCCGGCGGCTGCCGGGGTCGAGGCGCGCCTGGCCGGCGGCGACCGGGTGCGCGCCCGGTTCGTCGTCGGGGCGGACGGGCCCCGCAGCCGGGTCCGGACGGCCCTGGGCATCGGCCTGGAGGAGCTGGGCACCCTCGGCGACTACGTCCAGGTGCTGTTCCGGCCGGACGCCGGATCGGGGGTCGACGCCCACTTCGCCCGCGAACCGAGCGTGCTGTGGACCATCGAGCACCCGGAGGCCGCCGGTGTGCTGCTGCCGGTCGGCGCTGGGCGCTGGTGCTACGCCCGGCAGCTCCCCGACGGCGGCGATGGCACCGGGGCCGAGCGGATCGCGCACTACACACCGGAGTACTGGCGGTGGCTGCTGCGCACGGCGACGGGCCTGCCCGCGCTCGAGCCGCGGCTGCTGGGCACGCAGGCCTTCACCATGGCCGGCGCGGTCGCGACGACGATGCGTTCCGGCCCCGGGTTCCTGGTCGGCGACGCCGCGCACCGCATGACCCCGGTCGGCGGCAACGGCATGAACACCGCGATCCACGACGGCCACGAGCTGGGCTGGCGGCTCGGCTGGGCGGTCCGCGGGTGGGCGGGCCCGGCGCTGCTCGACTCCTACGCCGAGGAACGCGAGCCGGTCGGCCGGGCGCGGGCGCTGCGCTCGCTGCGTCCCGGCGTCACCGACCGGATCGACGGCCTGACCGGGGACGTCGGGCTGGCCTACCGGTCCGGGACCGTCGTCGCCGGTCCCGCCGACGGGGACCTGCACGTCGGGACCGGGACCGCGCAGCCCGGCGAGCGGCTCCCGCACGTGTGGGTCCGGGCCGAGGGTCGCCGGCGGGCCGTGCTGGACCTGCTCGGGCCCGGGTTCACCCTGTTCACCGGCGCGGAGGCGGCCGACTGGCGCGCCGCGGCGGCGCACCTCCCGGTCCCCGTCGCGGTTCCGGAGGTCGGGGACGACCGGGTCGCCCGCCGCTGCGGGCTCGGCCCGGGCTCGGCCCTGCTGGTGCGGCCCGACGGCGTGATCGCCTGGCGGCACGACGCCCGGGCCTGGGAGACCGGCGCCGACCACGCCCGGAGCCTGGCCCGGGCCGTGGGCGCGGCCGTCGGGCTCGAGCCCGCGGTGGCGTGCGCGGCCTGAACTCGGCGGGCACCCGGGGTGGGCGCCGGGTGAGCCGGGCAATCCCGGGCGGCCCGCCGGCACGTTCCGTACGCTGCACCCCGATGGCGAACGGCACGACCGGTGGGACCGGCGCGACAGGGACCACACGCACGGACCGGCGGGCGCGGATCGCGGTCGCCGCGGTCTTCCTCACCAACGGGGCGGTGTTCTCGAACCTGCTCCCCCGGTACCCGGAGATCAAGGCCTCGCTGGAGCTGAGCAACGCGCAGCTGGGCACCGCGGTCGCGGCCTTCCCGTTCGGTGCCCTGCTGGCCGGGCTGACGGCCTCGACGCTGGTCCGGCGGTTCCGCTCGTCGCGGGTCGCGACGTTCGGGATGGTCGTGGTGGCCGTCGGCATCCTGCTCGCCGGGCTCGCCCCGAGCTGGGGCCTGCTGGCCGCGGCGCTGTTCGTGGCCGGGGCCGCGGACGCGGTGGTCGACGTCGGGCAGAACGCGCACGCCCTGCGCGTGCAGCGCCGCTACGGCCGCTCGATCTTCAACTCCTTCCACGCCACCTGGAGCGCCGGATCGGTGCTGGGCGGGCTGATGGGCTCCGCCGCCGCCGGGCTGGCGATCCCGCTCGGCCTGCACCTGGGCGTCTCGGCCGGGATCTTCGTGACGGTCGCGCTGGTCGCGTACCGCTTCCTGCTGCCCGGCCCGGAGGACTCCGAGCGCGAGCCCACCGAGTCGCCGGCGCGCGTGCGCTCCCGGGCCGGCGGGCGGGCCCTGCTGGTCGTGCTGGTCCTCGGCGTGATCGCGTCGGCGGGCGCCCTGGTCGAGGACTCCGGCGCGTCCTGGGCGGCCGTCTACCTGTCCGGCAGCCTCGGTGCGGCCGCGGCGGTCGCCGGCCTCGGGTTCGTGGCCCTGCAGGCGCTGGAGTTCCTGGGCCGGGTGGTCGGCGACCGGCTGGTCGACCGGTTCGGGCAGCGGGCGGTGGCCCGGGGCGGCGCGACGGTCGTCGTCGTCGCGATGGGGCTGGCCCTGGCCTTCCCGACGGTACCGGGCACCATCGTCGGGTTCGGCCTGGCCGGGCTCGGGGTGGCGACGCTGATCCCCGCCGCCATGCACGCCGCCGACGAGCTGCCGGGGCTGCCCACCGGCGCCGGCCTGACGGTCGTCAGCTGG
This sequence comes from Pseudonocardia lutea, assembly GCF_042658055.1. Lineage (NCBI taxonomy): Bacteria > Bacillati > Actinomycetota > Actinomycetes > Pseudonocardiales > Pseudonocardiaceae > Pseudonocardia > Pseudonocardia lutea. Next base: position 6,981 of record NZ_JBHSQK010000122.1, on the reverse strand, counting down.
CTGCTGCGGATCGGGTTCCTGGTGGCGCCCCCCGTCGTCGGGCTGGTGGCCGATGCGACCTCGCTGCGCGTCGGGCTGCTCGTCGTCCCCCTCGCCGGCCTGGTCATCCTCGCGGGCGCGGGAGCGCTCCCCCGCCGCGCCGTGCGTCACGCCGAGAGCACGAAGCCCTCGTAGCCCTTCTCGGCGACCTCCGCGCAGGTCCGCGCGTAGGCGGCCATGCCGCCCGCGTACGGCATGAACACCCGCGGCTTGCCCGGGACGTTCGCGCCCAGGTACCACGACGTCGTGGCCTGCGGCAGCAGCGTCCGCTCCGCCACCTCGTTGACGTGCGCCACCCAGTCCCGCTCGGCCTCCTCGGTGGTCTCCATCCGCGAGACGCCCTTCTCCCGCAGGTGGACCAGGCAGTCCGCGATCCACTCGACGTGCTGCTCGATCGCGGTCGGCATGTTGCACAGCACCGACGGGCTGCCCGGCCCGGTGATCGTGAACAGGTTCGGGAATCCGGCGACCTGCAGCCCGAGGTGCGACACCGGCCCGGCGGACCACTTCTCGCGCAACGGCAGCCCGCCCGCGCCCCGGATGTCGAGGCCGAGCAGCGGGCCGGTCATCGCGTCGAACCCGGTCGCGAAGACGATCACGTCCAGCGGGTGCTCCTCGCTCGTCCGGATCCCGGCCGGGGTGATCTCGCGGATCGGGTCGGCCCGGACGTCGACGAGCGACACGTTCGGCCGGTTGTAGGCCTCGAAGTAGTCCGTGTCGATCGGCGGGCGCTTGGTGGCGAAGCCGTGGTCGCGCGGGGTCAGCTTCTCGGCCGTCTCCGGGTCCCGGACGATCCCGCGGATCTTGGCCCGGATGAAGTCCGACGCCGTCTCGTTGGCCTCCCGGCTGGTCAGCAGGTCGGCGAAGGAGGCCCGGAACTTCAGGCTCCCCCGCTGCCACGCGGCCTCGTAGATCGCCGTCCGCTCCGCCTCGTCGACCGCGAGCGCGGAGACCTCGCTGATCAGGAACGGGTGCCCGTTCGTCGACTCCCGCTGGATCCGGCGGATCTCGTCGTAGCGGGCCTTCACCTCGGCGCGCTCCGCGGCGGAGACGGGGCCGTTGCGGGCCGGGATGCTGTAGTTCGCGGTGCGCTGGAAGACCGTCAGATGCGCGGCCTGCGCGGCGACCACCGGCACCGCCTGGATGCCCGTCGACCCGGTCCCGACGATCCCGACCCGCTTGCCGGCGAGGTCCACCCCCTCGTGCGGCCAGCGCCCGGTGTGGAACCACTCCCCGGCGAAGGAGGCCAGCCCGGGGATGTCCGGGACGTTGGCGGCGGACAGGCAGCCGACGGCCGTGACCAGGAACCGGCAGGTCAGCGTGCGGTCCGCGGTACGCACCGTCCAGGTCGAGGTGTCGTCGTCGAACGCCGCGGACTCGACCCGGGTGTCCAGCTCGATGTCCCGGTACAGGTCGAACCGCTCGGCCACGTGCTCCAGGTAGGCGCGGATCTCGTGGTGCTCCGGGTACCGCTCGGTCCACTCCCACTCCTGCTGGAGCTCGGGGTCGAAGGAGTACGAGTAGTAGTAGCTCTCGGAGTCGCAGCGCGCGCCCGGGTACCGGTTCCAGTACCACGTGCCGCCGACCCCGCCGCCCTGCTCGAGCACCCGCACCCGGAAGCCCTCGGAGCGCAGCCTGTGCAGGGCGTAGAGGCCGGAGAACCCGGCGCCGACCACCAGTACGTCCAGATCGGTGTCCGGACCGTTGCGAAACGTCATCGTTCCCTCCCGCCACCCCACTCTGCGCGACGACGCGGTGATCCGCCAGATGCACCTGCCTCGTTCCCGCTGGCGACGGTCGCCGCTCCCGGGGAAGGTGAGCGCATGAGCACGACACACCGGATCGCGCTGATCCCCGGCGACGGCATCGGGCAGGAGGTGATCCCGCCGGCGACCGCGGTGCTCGACGCCGTGGGCCGCCGGCACGGGATCTCCTTCACCTACGACGGGTTCGACTGGTCCTGCGAGCGCTACGCGCACGAGGGTGCGATGATGCCCGCCGACGGGCTCGACCGGATCCGGTCGCACGACGCGATCCTGCTCGGCGCCGTCGGCTGGCCCGGCGTGCCGGACCACGTGTCGCTGTGGGGGCTGCTGATCCCGATCCGGCGCGCCTTCGCCCAGTACGTCAACCTCCGCCCCATCGCGGTCCTGGAGGGCGTGCCCAGCCCGCTGTCCGGCGCGAAGGCCGGCGAGGTGGACCTCGTCGTCGTCCGGGAGAACGCCGAGGGCGAGTACTCCGAGATCGGCGGCCGGATGAACCGCGGGCTGCCCTCCGAGCTGGCCGTGCAGGAGGCCGTGTTCACCCGGGCCGGCATCGTCCGGATCGCCGACCACGCCCTCACCCTGGCCGCGTCCCGCCGCGGGCACGTCACCTCGGCGACCAAGTCCAACGGCATCGTGCACACCATGCCGTTCTGGGACGAGGTGGTGGCCGAGCGGGCGGCCGCGTACCCCGGCGTCGAGCTGCGCAGCGAGCACATCGACGCCCTCGCCGCCAAGCTCGTGCTCCGCCCGGCGGACTTCGACGTGATCGTGGCCTCGAACCTGTTCGGCGACATCCTCTCCGACCTCGCCGCCGCGGTCGCGGGCTCGATCGGGATCGCGCCCTCGGGCAACCTCAACCCGGAGCGCGAGTTCCCGTCCATGTTCGAGCCCGTGCACGGCTCGGCGCCGGACATCGCGGGCAAGGACCTGGCGAACCCGCTGGGCGCCATCTGGTCCGCCTCGATGATGCTCGACCACCTCGGGCACCCGGAGGCGGGCGCCGAGGTGCTCGACGCGGTGCGCGCCCAGCTCGCCGAGGGGCAGGTCCGGACGCGGGACATGGGCGGCACCGCGGGCACCGCCGAGTTCACCCGGGCCCTCCTCGACCGCCTCTGAGACCGCCTCTCAGACCGCCTCCGAGACCGCCTCCGAGACCGCCTCCGACCCGCCCCGCTGCGGCCGTCGTGCCCAGAGGTGCGGCGGGCGGACCCCCCGGCCGCGCTGCACGGGGGCGCGGCGGGCGGGACCCCTCGCCCCGCCCGCCGCGCCGGCCGGACTCACTCCGCCGCGGGGCGGACGTTCTGGTTGAGGTGGAACACGTTGTCCGGGTCGTAGCGCCGCTTGACCCGGGCGAGCCGGTCGTAGTTGCCGCGGTAGGCCGCGCGGACCCGGTCCTGGCCCTCCTCCATGAGGAAGTTGACGTAGGCGCCGCCCGCCGAGGTCGGGTGCAGCTCCTCCCAGTAGTCCCGGGTCCACTGCGTGAGTGCCTCGGCGTTGGCCGGGTCGGGGTCCACGCCCACGATGACGCCGGCCCATCCGCCGTCACGGTAGGCGAAGGCGGTCTCGTCGTCGGCGACCCGGGCCGCGGCGCCGTCGATCGGGTAGAGGTGCATCGTCGAGTGCCCGCTGGGCAGCCGGGCGCCGAACTTCTCGTGCACCGCGATGCCGGCGTCGGAGATCTCGGAGAAGAAGTCCGCGCGCCAGTACCACTGCAGGCCGGCCGGGTAGAGGCCGTCGAACGCGCTCTGCAGCGCCGTGAACGGCATCGGCCCCACCCCGACGACGAGGGGCGAGCCGAACTCCCGGACCGGGGCGAGCACCTCGTCGGCGCGGTCGTGCGGGCCGCTGTAGCACCAGACGATGCCGCAGGCCTTGCGGCCCCACAGCTCCTCCGGGAAGGGCGGCGCCGGCGGGATGGTGAGCAGCCCGAACCAGCCGCTGAGCTCCTCCGGCAGGGACGGCACCAGCTCGCGGTACCAGCGCAGCACCTCGGCGGTGTCGGCCAGGTCGTAGAGGACCGGCCCGCCGAGGACCGTGCCGTGGTCGCCGACCGGGTGGCAGCGGAAGGTGAAGGAGGTGACGATCCCGAAGTTGCCGCCGCCGCCGCGCAACGCCCAGAACAGGTCCGGGTGGGAGCCGGCGCTCGCGGTGACGACGCGCCCGTCGGCGAGCACGACCTCGGCCGCGAGCATGTTGTCGACGGTGAGGCCGTAGCGGCGGGTGAGGTAGCCGATGCCGCCCCCGAGCGCGAGGCCGGCGACGCCGGTCGAGGCGATGAAACCCGACGGCGTGGCGAGGCCGAAGGGCACCGTGACGCCGTCGACGTCGCCCCAGGTGCAGCCGGCGTCGACGCGGACCGTGCGGCCGTCGGGGTCGACGGTGGTGCCGCGCATCACGGAGAGGTCGACCACGAGCGCGTCGTCCCGGACCCCGAGGCCGGCGGCGTGGTGGCCGCCGCTGCGGACGGCGATCTCCCGGTCGTGGGCGCGGGCGAACCGGACCGCTCCGACGACGTCCGCGGTGTCGTGGCAGCGGGCGATCGCGGCCGGCCGCTGGTCGATCATGCCGTTGTAGACGGCACGGGCGTCGTCGTAGCCCGGGTCGCCCGGGAGGATCAGCTCGCCCCGCAGGTCGGCGGCGAGATCGGCGAACGGCGGGGTCGTCGGGGTCGGCGGGGTCGTCGGGGTCGGCGGGGTCGTCGGGCTCGTGGTGCGGGAGGGTGTGGTGGTCACATCCGCTCCTTGTCGGTCGGTGCGCCCGACCTGCTCGGACGCGACACCGGCCGACGCTAGGAACGGGCCGTTCACCCGCCGTTCGGGTGCGCGGTCGGCGTTCCGGTCCCCGGGCGAACGGCGAACGCCCCCTCGGACGCGCCGCGGGCCTCCAGATCGGCGCGGCACCGGGCCAGCAGCGCCACGCTCCCCTGCCGGGTGGCCAGCCGCGCGCCCTCCTGCAGCCGTTCGACCGCACGCGCGGGGTCGTCGTGGGCGGCGCGCCGGCGCAGGACCTCGGGATCCCACCAGACGTCGTCGTGGGCCCGCCCGGCCGCGAGGGCGGCGTCGAGGGTGGCGGCCGCGGCGTCCGGCCGGCCGTCGCGCTCCAGCCGGTCCGCCAGCAGCGACAGCCAGTAGGGCATGCGGGCGAACGCCTCGTGCGCCTCGAGGCTGGCGATCCCGGTCCGGATCAGCTCGGTGCCCGACGCGTCGGGTCGCAGCCAGCCGTCCAGCACGCGTCCCCAGTCCTCGTAGTAGGCGAACGAGTAGCGGTCGCACAGCCTGCGCAGCTCGTCGACGACCCGGCGCAGGTCCGCCCGGTCGTCCCGGAGCTGGTGGGTGATCGCCCCGTACGCCAGGGCCACGGCGAGGACGAAGGGGTTCCCGGTCGTGCGGGCCAGCGCGATCGCGTCCCGGCTGGTGGCCAGCGCCTCCTGCGGGTCGCCCAGCAGCCAGTGCGCGTGCGCCGCGAACGCCCGCCCGTGCACGTCCGACCGCGTGCCGATGCTCAGCGGGTGGTAGCCCCCGAACTCGACGGCGTGCTGCAGGTGCTCGAGGGCCTCGGCGGGGCGGCCCAGGCTCAGCGCCGAGCCGCCGAAGGCGAAGTGCGCCGGCCCGCTGAGCTCGGAGCCGGGTTCGACCAGGGCCAGCGCCCGACCGGCGGTGCGGTGCGCCTCCTCGGTGTCGCCGTGCACGAACAACGATGTCCAGAGCCCGACGAGCCCGTTGAGCTGCGCCTCCCGGTCGCCCAGCAGCTCGGCCCGGGCCACCGCGCCCTCCAGCGTCTCGCGCACGCGGGCCGACGAGTACCCGAACTGCGCGTTCAGCGGCGCGGCCATGGCCTCCAGCAGGGCGAGCTCACGGCGCGTGCGGCCGGGGCCCTCCGGGAGGGTGCGCACCAGGGCCAGGGCCTCCTCCAGCAGCCGGACGGCCTCGCTGTGCGCGAACATGCCGGCGGCCACGGCGGCGGCGCGCCGGTAGTACCCGATCGCCCGCTCGGCGTTGCCGCCCCGGGCGTACTGCTCGGCGAGCTGCGCGGACACCGCCTCGGGGTCGTCGGTGTGCAGGATCTCCAGGCTCTGCGCGACCCGGCGGTGCAGCAGCCACCGCCGGGGCGGGCTGACCTGGGCGTAGGCCGCCTCCCGCAGCAGGTCGTGGGAGAAGTCGTAGCCGTCGCCGGTCTCCCGCAGGATCCGCGCGCGCCACAGCTCGTCGACGGCCCGGACGACGGTGTCCGGGTCGAGGTCGGCGGCCTCGGTGAGCAGGTCCAGGGTGAAGTCCCGGCCGACGGCCGCGCCCAGCCCGGCGAGCTCGCCGGCGGGCGGGCTCAGCTGCTGCAGCCGCCGGACGAGCACCGCGGTGACCCCGTCCGCGCGGTCGGCCGACCCCGGCGCGGGACCGGCCGCGGCACCCGCGCGGGCGCTCTCGACGATGTAGAGCGGGAAGCCGCCGGTGGTGGCCTGCAGCTCGGCGGCGGCGCCCGGATCGGGAGCCCGGCCGGTCAGGGCCTCGACCAGGGTGGCGGTGTCCGCCGCGTCGAACGGCGTGACCGGCACCTCGGTGAGCAGGCCGGTGGCCTGCATGCGGGTGATCCAGCGGTCGAGCCCCGGCTCGTGGTCGTCGGGGTCGTCGCGCATGGTCGCGACCACCAGGACCGGCGTGTCCGGGGTCGGGCCGAGGACGAAGGTGACGAAGGCGAGCGTCTCCGGGTCGCACCAGTGCAGGTTGTCGATCGTCAGCAGGACAGGGCGGCCCGAGTGGAGCAGTCCGCGGGCGAGACCCTCGTAGAAGCGGTGCCGCTGCCAGGCGTCGACCATGGCGGGCGGCCCGGGCCCGTCCCGGGTCCGCGTCGTCGGCACGAGCCGCTCGACCTCCGTCCGCCAGACCGGGTCGAGGTCGGTGAGCGCGGAGCGGATCGCCGGGGTGCGCAACCAGTCCGCCACCGGGGCCAGCGCGAGCCGGCCCGCGGTGCCGAAGCACCGGGCGCCCGCCACCACCGCGACGGCGCGGCGCACCCGTTCGGCGGCCTCGGTCATCAGGCGGGTCTTGCCCACCCCGGCGTCGCCCCGCAGGAGCACCAGGCCCGGGCGCCCCGTCGCGGCCCGACCCCAGCGCTCCTCCAGCAGGTCCAGCTCCCCGAGCCGCCCGACGAGCCGGGAGCCCGCGCGGCCCGCCCGGGCGGG
>NZ_JBHSQK010000121.1:0-1127 GCF_042658055.1 Pseudonocardia lutea | reverse complement strand
GACGAACTGGCGGGCCCGGTCACCCTCGGTGCGCCACAGCACCCGGGTGGGCGTGCGGACGGGCTCCGGAGCCGTGCTCGGGGCGTCGCCGCCGGCGCCCTCGCGCAGGCAGCCGGCCAGGTCGAGGGTGCCGTTGGCGGCGCCGATCACGGTGACCCCGGGTAGCGTCTCGGCCGGGCGGAACGCGCCCAGCGCGGGGTCGTAGGCCAGGGGCCCCCTGACGTGGCTGAACAGGTGCGCGGTCGGGTTCCAGCCGCCGGACACCAGCAGCAGGTCGGTCGGCAGCGTCCACCGCCCGCCGCCGGCGACGGCGACCTGGACCTCGGTGATCCGCTCCTCGCCGGAGGTCCCGGTGACCACGGCCTCGGGATGCACGGCGACACCACGCTCGGCGCACCGGGTGACCCAGTGCGCGGGCGGGGCCGGGCGGGCGTCGAGGACCGTGACGTCGGCACCGGCGTCGGACAGGTCGGTCGCGGCGGCGTAGGCGGCGTCGTCGCTGGTGAACACGACGATCTGCCGGCCGGCGAGCACGCCGTAGCGGTGCAGGTAGTCCCGGGCCGACGCGGCCAGCATGATGCCCGGGCGGTCGTTGTCGGCGAACACGATGGGCCGCTCGTGCGCGCCGGTGGCCACCACGACCTGCTCGGCCCGGATGCGGTGCACCCGCTGCCGGGAGCGGTGCCGGGGTGCGGACGCGCCCAGTTGGTCGGTGCGGCGCTCCAGGGCCAGGACGAACCCGTCGTCGTAGTGCCCGAAGGCGGTGGTGCGCTGCAGGTGCAGCACGTCCGGGTGGGCGGCCAGCTGGGCGACGGTGTCGGCGACGAACTGCAGCGCCGGGCGGCCGGCGATGCGCTCGGTTCCGGTCAGGCTGCCGCCGGCGACGGGCCGGTCGTCGACCAGGACCACGCTCTCCCCCGCCCGGACTGCAGTGCGCGCCGCGAGCAGCCCGGCCGGGCCGGCCCCGATCACCAGGGTGTCGCAGTGGGTGTGCTTGCGGTCGTAGCGAGCGGTGTCGGCCACCTCGGCGAGCCGGCCCCGGCCGCTCACGCCGCGGGCGGCGAGCCCGTCGGTCAGCTCGACGGTGCTCGCGAGGAGCATCGGCTCGGGGAAGGGCTCCTCGATCT
>NZ_JBHSQK010000120.1:0-41795 GCF_042658055.1 Pseudonocardia lutea | reverse complement strand
GCCAGGGTGTGGGAGAGTAGGTCGCCGCCGACATCAAACATCGAAGAGCGTCCCCACCGGGCAGGTGGGGGCGCTCTTTTCGTATCTTCTCCCAGGGCTGGAATCGCGTTCGCGATCACGGCCGGCGCGACGACAACGGGAATTCCAGAGTGACTGATCGGGATGACAGGCAGGGCGGCCGACGCGAGGACGGCCCCCGGCGGCGGACCGGCGAGGGCCGGAACCGCGACGACCGCCGGGACGACCGGCGCGGTGGTGGCGGCCGGGTCGGCACCGGCTGGGGCGGCTCGGACGACCGGCGTGGGCCGCGCCGGGCCGACGACCGCTCCGACCCTCGGCGGGGCTCCGACGGCGACCGCGGCCGCGGCGGCTTCGGCGGCCGGGACGGCGGACGTGACCGGAACGCCCGGGGCGGGTACCGCGGACGCGACGACCGGGCTGCCCGAGGTGGCCGCAGCGAGCGCAGCGACAAGGTCCACGTCGACCGCTGGGGCGGCGACGACCGGCGGGCCGACCGGCGCGGGGGCCGCCCGCAGCGCGACGACCCGCGCGGATACGGCCGGGACGACCGCGGGACCGGTGGTCGTGGTGACCGACCGCGCGGCTACGGCGACGACCGCCGCGGCAGCGGCTTCTCCGACCGACGGGACCGGTTCGACCGCGACGACCGCCCGGGCGGCTTCCGGCGCGACGACCGTCCGCGGGGCGGCGACCGGGACGACCGCCGCGGTGGGCCCTCGCGAGGCGGGTACGGCCAGGGCGACCGCGGTGGTCGCTTCGAGCGCGACGACCGGCGCGGCTCCTTCGGGGATCGCCGGGACGACCGCCGCGGCGATCAGGACCGCGGGGACCGTGGTGATCGCGGGGGCGCCCGGTACGGCCGCGACGAGCGCGACTTCCGCGGCGGGCAACCGGACCGCGACGAGCGCCGTCCCTCCTTCGACCGGGGTGACCGTCGTATCGACCGGGAGCGCGGGGGCGGCCGGGTCGACCGGGACTCGCGCGGTTTCAGGGACTCCGGTCCCGAGCGGCGTGGCTTCCGGGCCGACGGCCCGCAGGGCGACCGCCGCGGCGGGTTCGATCGGGACGACCGCCGCGGGGACCGCGAGGACCGTCGGGGTGACTTCCGGGGCGACCGGGATGATCGTCGGGGCGGCTTCCGGGGCGACGAGCGTGCCCGGGGCGGCGACCGGGAGGCTCGCGGTGGCGCCTACCCCCGCGGGGGGTCGGGCGAGCGCCGCAGCGGGTTCGACCGTGACGACCGGCGGGGCCGCTTCGAGCGTGACGACCGCCGCGGCGGGTCCGACCGCGGGGCCCGCGGGGGCGACCGTTCCGGCGGCGGCTACCGCGGGGACCGACCGCGCGACGACCGGCCGCGCGACGACCGGCCGCGCGACGACCGGCCGCGCGACGACCGGCCGCGCGACGACCGGCCGCGCGACGACCGGCCTGCCGCCGTCCGCCGGGAGGAGCGTGAGTCCCGGCCGGACCGCGGCGACGGGATCGGCGGGCCGTTGCGCCAGGGTGGGAACGACGTCCGCGACCGGGGGTTCGAGCGTCGCGAGCGACCGGCCGAGGGCGAGCGCCGCTTCCGCGGGGAGCGGGTCGGCCCGGTGCGGGACCGCCGCGAGGGCGGGCCGCGCGACGGCGACCGTCCGGGCCGTGGGCCGCGTGACCGGGGCGACCGGGGCGACCGGGGCAACCGGTTCGACCGCGACGGTCGCGAGAGCCGTCCGCGCAGCGCGGAGGGCGTGCCCACCACGTTCATGGCCGAGCCCGAGCTGCCGGAGGGCGTCCGGCCGAACTCGCTCGACACGGACGTCCGGCGCGACCTGCGGGGGCTGCAGAAGGAGACCGCCGAGACGGTCGCGCTGCACCTCGTCGCCGCGGGCATGCTCCTCGACGAGGACCCCGAGGCGGCGCTCGAGCACGCGCGCTACGCGCGGAAGCGGGCCTCGCGCATCGCCGTCGTCCGGGAGGCCGCGGGCATCGCGGCCTACCACGCGGGCGAGTGGAACGAGGCGCTCGGCGAGCTGCGTGCCGCACGTCGCATGGGCGGCGGCCCGGGCCACATCCCGGTGATGGCGGACATCGAGCGCGCCCTCGGCCGTCCCGAGCGGGCCCTGGAGCTCGCGCGGGGTCCGGAGGCGAAGGAGCTCGGGCACGCCGAGCGCGTCGAGCTCGCCATCGTCGCCGCCGGCGCGCGACGCGACCTCGGAGAGATCGACGCCGCCGTCGTCGGGCTGCAGGGGGCGGACCTCGACCCGCGCAAGCGGGACCCGTGGAGCGCGCGCCTCTTCTACGCCTACGCCGACAACCTTCTCGCCGCGGGCCGGGAGGCGGACGCGGTGCAGTGGTTCGTCCACGCCGCCGACGCCGACGCCGCGGGGGAGACCGACGCGCGTCGCCGGCTCGCCGACCTGACCGGCGAGGAGTTCGAGGACGACGACGAGGACTTCGTGGTGAGCGAGGTCCTGGAGGACGACGACCACACCCCGGCCGCCCGCCGCACCGTCGAGGACCCGCCCGCCCGCGCAACCGATCTCACCGAGGACCACGACGAGGACGAGGCCGAGGGCGACCTCGCCGACGAGCGCGAGGACCTCGACGAGGCCGACGAGGGCGACGAGGCGGACGACGACCTCATCGACGAGTCCGCCGACGTCGACGACCGAGCCGATGCCGAGGCCGACGAGCTCGACGAGGCCGACGAGCTCGACGAGGACGACGAGCTCGACGAGGACGACGAGCTCGACGAGGACGACGAGCTCGACGAGGCCGACGCCGACCTGGACGAGGACGAGCTCGACGAGGCCGACGCCCCCGCCGCCGTCGCGCAGGAGCCCGACGAGGACGGCGACCCCGAGCCCCCGATCGACACGTGGCCTGCCCAGGGTCCGGAGGGTGGGCAGTCCTCGTGAGCGACGACCTCCTCTCCCGGTTCGACGTCCTGCTGGTGGACCTCGACGGCACCCTCTACGCGGGGCCGTCCGCGGTCCCGGGAGCCGTCGAGGCGATCGCGGCGGCGCAGGACCGCGGCGTGCGGACCTCGTACGTCACGAACAACGCCTCGCGCCGGCCGTCGGACGTCGCGGCGCACCTCGCGGAGCTGGGCTACCCGGCGACGACCGAGGACGTCCGCACCAGCTCCCAGGCCGGGGCCGCGATGCTCGCCGCGCAGCTGCCGGAGGGCGCGCGGGTGCTGGTCGTGGGGACGAGCGCGCTGGCGGAGGAGGTGACCCGCCGGGGCCTGCGCGTCGTGGACGCGGCCGAGGACGCCGACGCCGTGGTCCAGGGCCACTCGCCCGACACCGGCTGGCGGATCCTCGCCGAGGCCACGTTCGCGATCCGGCGGGGCGCGCTGTGGGTGGCGACGAACGTCGACCCCACGCTCCCGACCGACCGCGGCCCCATGCCGGGCAACGGCTCGTTCGTCGGTGTGGTGCGCATCGCGAGCGGGGCGGAGCCGCAGGTGGCCGGCAAGCCGGCGCCGACCCTGATCCAGGAGGCGCTGCGCGCGTCCGGGCGCGAGCGCGGCCTGGTGATCGGCGACCGGCTCGACACCGACATCCAGGGCGGCAACGCGGCCGGCCTGCCGACGCTCGCCGTCCTGACGGGGGTGTCGACGCCGCGGGAGGTGCTGGAGGCGCCCGAACCGCAGCGCCCGACCTACCTCGGGGCGAACCTCGGGGCGCTCTTCCGGCCCGCCGAGGAGCTGGCGCCGGGGTCCCGGGACGGCTGGACCGTGAGCGGGGACCTGGTGCTCTCGGGCGAGGGGGAGGACCTCGACGCCCTGCGCGCGCTCTGCGCGGTGCACTGGGCCGCCGGTGGCGGCGCGGCGCTGGTGCGGGCCGAGGGCGACGCGGCGCGCGCGGTGCTCGGCCGGCTCGGTCTCGGCTGAGCACGCGCCGGACGTCGGCCGACGGCCGGTCGCCCGCCTCGACTACCGTGGCGATCACGCCGACGCACCGTCGGACCCCGACCGGAGAGCACGAGCGATGACCGTTCCCGTCCCGGGCGACCCGCGCCCGCCGTCCGCGCGCCCGCTGGAGGCCGTGCGGGCCGACGTCGAGGCCGCCCTCGGCGCCCTCGACGCGGTCGCCGAGCGGCCCGCGGAGGAGCACGTCGCCGCCTTCGAGCGGGTCCACGCCGCGTTGGGCGCCGCCCTCGCCGCCGGCTCGCCCGAGCGGGCCTGACCGGGGTCCGCCGTGCCCACCCGTTCCCGGCTCGACGCGGAGCTCGTCCGGCGCAAGCTCGCCCGCTCGCGGCAGCACGCGGCCGAGCTGATCACCGCGGGGCGGGTGCTGGTCAACGGGTTGCCCGCGGGGAAACCGGCGACCCAGGTCGACCGGGCGACCCCCGTCGTCGTCGAGGAGCGGGCGGACGAGCCGGACTGGGCCTCCCGCGGCGCGCACAAGCTGCTCGGCGCGCTCGACGCCTTTCCCGACGTCGTCGTCGGGGGCAGGCGCTGCCTCGACGCCGGGGCCTCTACCGGCGGGTTCACCGACGTCCTGCTCCGGCGCGGGGCGCGGGAGGTCGTGGCGGTCGACGTCGGCTACGGCCAGCTGGTCTGGCGGCTGCAGTCCGACCCGCGGGTGCGCGTGCACGACCGCACCAACGTCCGGGCGCTCGGGCCGGAGCAGATCGACGGGGTCGTCGACCTCACCGTCGCGGACCTGTCGTTCATCTCGCTGCGCACCGTGCTGCCGGCCCTCGTCGCCTGCACCGCGCCGGGTGGCACCCTGGTACCGATGGTCAAACCGCAGTTCGAGGTGGGCAGGGAGCGGCTGGGCGCGGGCGGGGTCGTGCGCGACCCGGCGCTGCGGCTGGCCGCGTTGACCGAGGTCGCCGAGGCCGCGCGGGGCCTCGGCCTCGCCGTGCGCGGCGCGGTCGCCAGCCCGCTGCCCGGCCCGTCCGGCAACGTCGAGTACTTCCTCCGCCTGGCGCGCGGCGGCGAAGGGGCGGACCCGGGCGCCGACGTGGGCGACGCGCCGCTGGCCCGCGCGGTCGAGGAGGGTCCCCGGTGAGGGAGCTGCTCGTCGTCCTGCACGCGGGGCGGGCGACGAACCGCCGGGTCGCCGCCCGCGTCGCCCACCGCCTGGCGAAGGACGGCATCCGGCTGCGGGTGCTGGCCGACGAGTGGGCCGAGGTCGACAACGGCACCGACCTGCCCCCCGAGCTGCGCCCGATCGTCGTCGACGGCACGCCGGCGTGCGCGGCGGAGACCGAGGCCGTGCTCGTGCTCGGCGGCGACGGAACGCTGTTGCGCGCGGCCGACCTGGCCCGGCCCGCGAAGGTGCCCCTGCTCGGGGTCAACCTCGGCCGCATCGGCTTCCTCGCCGAGGCCGAGCAGGAGTCGCTGGGCGAGGCGCTCGACGCGATCGTCGCCGGGACCTACGAGGTCGAGGAGCGCATGACGATCGACGCCGTGGTGCGGCACCGCGGCCAGGTCCTCGCGCGGACGTGGGCGCTCAACGAGGGCGTCGTGGAGAAGAGCACGCGCGAGCGGATCCTCGAGGTCGTGCTGGAGATCGACGGCCGGCCGGTCTCGAGCTTCGGCTGCGACGGCGTCATCTGCTCCACCCCGACGGGGTCGACCGCGTACGCCTTCTCCGCGGGCGGCCCGCTGGTGTGGCCGCAGGTCGAGGCGATGCTGGTGGTGCCGAGCAACGCGCACGCACTGTTCGCGCGGCCGATGCTCGTGTCCCCCGAGAGCCACGTCGCGGTGGAGATCGACGCCACCGGACCGCCCGCCGTGCTCGACTGCGACGGCCGGCGGGTCCTCGACGTGCCGCCCGGCGCCCGGGTGGAGCTGTGCCGCGGCGTCGAGCCGGTCCGGATGATGCGACTGGCCGCGCAGCCCTTCGCCGACCGTCTGGTCCGCAAGTTCGACCTGCCGGTCCGCGGCTGGCGGGGCGCGCCCGAGATACCCGACGAGCACTGAGCGACAACTGAGCGACACCGGGTCGCGGCGTCCGCCGGACACACCGCGGTCTGCGCGCGGATCTGTCGGGGGTGGCCCGTATCGTGCGGCCCATGCTGGCCGAGATGCGCATCCAGGGCCTCGGCGTGATCGACGACGCCACGCTCGAGCTCGACCCGGGCCTCACGGTGCTCACCGGGGAGACCGGCGCGGGCAAGACCATGGTCGTGACCGGGCTGTCCCTGCTGGGCGGCGGCCGGGCGGAGGCGTCGCGGGTCGCCGAGGGCGCGTCGCGGGCCGTCGTGGAGGGCCGGTTCGAGCGCAGCGGCGCCGCGGCGCTGGAGCTGGCCGAGGAGGTCGGCGCGGAGGCGGACGAGGACGGCACGCTCATCGCGGTCCGCTCGGTGTCGGCGGACGGGCGTTCCCGCGCGCACCTCGGCGGGCGGTCCGTGCCGATCGGCGTGCTCGGCCGGCTCGCCGAGGCCACGCTCGCGGTCCACGGGCAGAACGACCAGCTCCGCCTGCTGCGCCCCGCCGACCAGCGCGCCCTGCTGGACCGGTACGCGGGCGAAGCCGTTTCCAAGCCGCTGGCCGCCTACCGCGAGACGCGCGCGGAGTGGCAGGCCGTGTCCGCCGAGCTCGTCGAGCGCCGGGACAACGCGCGCCGGCTGGCCCAGGAGGCGGACCTGCTCCGGCACGGGCTGACCGAGATCGAGGCGGTCGCGCCGCAGCCGGGGGAGGACCGCGAGCTCGTCGAGGAGGCGAAGCGGCTCGCGGCGGCGGACGACCTGCGCGAGGCGGCCGGGCTGGCCCGCGCGATGCTCTCCGGCTCGGACGACGGGGAGACCCCGGGCGCGGTCGGGCTCGTCGGCGAGGCGCGCCACCGGCTCCACGCGGGCGGCGACCCGGACCTCGCGGCGCTCGACCCGCGGCTCGGGGAGTCCCTCGCCGTGCTCACGGACGTGGCGGCCGAGCTGTCCGCCTACCTGGACCGGCTCGACGCCGATCCCGAGCGGCTCTCCCGGGTGCTGTCCCGGCAGGCCGAGCTCAAGGCGCTCACCCGCAAGTACGCCGCGGACATCGACGGCGTGCTGGAGTGGGCCGCCCAGGCGCAGGAGCGGCTCGCCGGGCTCGACACCTCGGACGAGGCGCTCGCCGCCCTGGCCGCCCGGCGGGACGCGCTGGCCGCCGACCTCGCCGGGCACGCCGCGGTGGTGACCGCCGCACGCACCGAGGCCGCCGGCCGGTTGGCCGCCGACACCACCGCCGAGCTGGGTGGGCTCGCGATGAAGGACGCGGAGCTGCACGTCTCGGTCGCCGCGCGGGGGGCGACCGGGCCCGACGCCGCGGACGCGGTGCTCGTCGAGGGGCGCTGGGTCGTCGCCGGGTCGGACGGTGTGGACGAGGTGGAGCTGCGGCTGGTCCCGCACCCCGGCTCGGCGCCGCAGCCGCTGCACAAGGGCGCCTCCGGCGGCGAGCTGTCCCGGGTGATGCTGGCCCTCGAGGTCGCGCTCGCGGGCGCCGACCCGGTCCCGACGATGGTGTTCGACGAGGTCGACGCCGGGGTGGGCGGTCGCGCCGCGGTCGAGATCGGCCGCCGGCTGGCCCGGCTGGCCGCACGGCACCAGGTCATCGTGGTCACGCACCTGCCGCAGGTCGCGGCCTACGCAGACCGGCACCTCGTGGTGCAGAAGAAGCGCGGGGAGGGCGTCACCCGCAGCAGCGTGCGCACGCTGCCCGAAGCCGAGCGGATCGTGGAGCTGGCGCGGATGCTCGCCGGGCTGGACGACACCGACACCGGGCGCGCGCACGCCGGGGAGCTGCTCGCCGCCGCCCGCACGCACCGCGAGGAGGACCGGGCCGAGCCCCGGAAGCGCCGGCGGAAGGCCTGACGGACCGGCAGCGGTGCGCCGACACGACGGGAGCCCCGCCTCGTCGAGGTTCTCGGGCGGCGGCCCGGGGGTCCGGGCGCGTTCGCGGTGCTGCCCGGCGGCGCCGTGGCCGGGCCGGGTGACGGGGCGGTCACGGTGCGGCGCGCCTTCACCGATCCGTGCCGGGGCGGTGCCAGGGTGCGCGGCATGAAGCTGACCGGCCTGCTGCACCGCTCGCGACCCGAGCTGCCCGGGCTCGCCGGGACCGCGCGCGTCGACAAGCGCACGGACGCGTTGCTCAAGCGGCTCAAGCCGGGCGACATCGCGGTGCTCGACCAGATCGACATGGACCGCGCCACGGCCGACGCGCTGATCGCGGCCGAGGTCGCCGCCGTCGTCAACGCCTCGCCGTCCATCTCCGGGCGCTTCCCGAACCTCGGGCCGGAGGCGCTGCTGGCAGCGGGTGTCCCGCTGATCGACGGGGCCGGGCCCGAGGTCCTGCACGACGTGCGCGACGGCGCGCGGATCCGGGTGCACGAGGGCGTGGTCTACGCGGGCGAGCTGGAGCTGGCCCGCGGCACCGAGCAGACGGCCGACTCGGTCGCCGACGCCCTGGTCGAGGCCAAGTCCGGACTCATCCACCAGCTCGAGGCCTTCGCGGCGAACACGACCGAGTTCATGCGGCAGGAGCGCTCGCTGCTGCTCGACGGCTACGGCGTCCCGGAGGTCGACGTCGCGCTGCGGGGGCGGCAGGTCCTCGTGGTCGCGGCGGGCTTCGACCACGCCAAGGAGCTCGCCCGGCTCGGCCACTACGTCCGCGAGTACCAGCCGGTGCTGATCGGCGTCGGGGCCGGCGCCGACGCGCTGCGGGCCGCAGGACACACGCCGCACCTCATCGTCGGCGACCCCTCCGACATCTCGGACGAGACGCTGACCAGCGGCGCCGACGTCGTCGTCCCGGCCTTCGCCGACGGCCACGCGCCGGGTCTGCACCGGGTCCAGGACCTGGGCGCGAGTGCGGTGACCTTCCCGTCGTCGGCCAACCCCGAGGACCTCGCGCTGCTGCTCGCACACCACCACGGCGCCTCGATGATCGTGACCGTGGGCCTGTCGGCCACCATGGCCGAGTTCCTCGACCGGGGCCGGTCCGGCTCGAACGCCTCGACCTTCCTCACCCGCCTCCAGGTGGGGGGACAGCTGGTCGACGGCCGGGTCATCGCCCAGCTCTACCGCAGCCGGATCTCCACCGGCGCGCTGCTGCTGCTCATCGGGGCGGCGCTCGTCGCGGTCCTGGCCGCACTGCTGATGTCGCAGGCCGGGGACGCGGTCCTGACCTGGATCACCACGACGGCGACCGCCCTGCTCGACCTGATCAAGGGGTGGTTCGTCCGGTGATCTCGCTGCGCTACCACGCGGTCTCCCTCGCGGCGGTGTTCCTCGCGCTCGCGGTCGGCGTGGTGCTCGGCGCGAGCGGCCTGTCCGACCGGCTGCTCGCCGCGGTCTCGGCCGATCGCGACGACCTCTCCACCCAGGTGACCACCCTGACCACCGAGCGGGACGCCCTCCTCGACGAGCAGGCCGCGGCGGACCAGTTCGCGAGCCGGGTCGGCCCGGCGGCGGTGCGCGGGCTGCTGACCGGCAAGAGCGTGGCGCTGGTGCAGGCGGGCGGCGAGCAGACCGACGCCGAGTCCGTCATCCGGCTCGTCGGGCAGGCGGGCGGCACGGTGACCGGCACGATCACGCTCACCGACGCCGTCGGCGACCCGGCCCGCTCGGACCAGCTCAACGCCCTCGCCGCCGAGCTGCTGCCCGCCGGTGCCCAGCTGCCCTCCGCCTCGGACACCGGCAGCCTGGCGGGCGGCCTGCTCGGCAGCGTCATGAGCACGAAGAGCGCCCCGAGCGCGGACCAGGCGGGCGCGGTGTGGACCGGGCTCGCCGACGCCGGGTTCGTCCAGCCCGGCACGGCCCCCGGGCCGGCGGACCTCGTCGTGGTCCTGACCGGCGGCGCCGCCCAGGGACCCGACGCGGGCGACCTGGCCGCCCTGCTCGCCCGCCTGGCCGCGCAGCTGGACCGCGCCGGGGCCGGCGCGGTGCTGGCCGGCCGGGAGGGCTCGGCCTCGGCGACCGGCCCGATCGGCGTCGCGCGGGCGGCCGGCGGGTCGACCGCGGGCCTGTCCACCGTCGACGACGTCCAGACCGGCGCCGGACGCGTCGCCACGGTCCTGGCGCTCAAGGAGCAGCTCGACGGCGGGGCCGGCAGCTACGGCTCCGACCGCAGCGCCTCCGGGGGCTCGGCCCCCGGGGCCTGACCGGCACCGAACGGACGGCGCTCTCGCTCACCCCTCCAGAACGAGAGCGCCGTCCGTGCATCCGGGGCGGCGGCGACACGCGGCGGGACGGTCCGGGCGGGCCGGGCGGAGGGCCCGGGTACACTGAAGTTCCGTGCAGACACGCGCGACCCGTCATCTGTTCGTCACCGGCGGGGTCGCATCCTCGCTGGGCAAAGGCCTCACCGCGTCGTCCCTCGGCCAGCTGCTCACCGCGCGCGGGCTGCGGGTCACGATGCAGAAGCTCGACCCGTACCTCAACGTCGACCCCGGGACGATGAACCCGTTCCAGCACGGCGAGGTCTTCGTCACCGAGGACGGCGCCGAGACGGACCTCGACATCGGCCACTACGAGCGGTTCCTCGACCGGGACCTGCACGGCCGGGCCAACGTCACCACCGGCCAGGTGTACTCCGAGGTCATCGCCAAGGAACGGCGCGGCGAGTACCTGGGCGACACCGTGCAGGTCATCCCGCACATCACGAACGAGATCAAGGACCGGATCCTCGCGATGGCGGAGCCCGACGCGGACGGTGCGGCGCCCGACGTCGTCATCACCGAGGTCGGCGGCACCATCGGCGACATCGAGTCGCTCCCCTTCGTCGAGGCGGCCCGCCAGGTGCGCCACGAGGTCGGCCGGGACAACTGCTTCTTCCTGCACGTCTCGCTGGTGCCGTACCTGGCGCCGTCGGGCGAGCTGAAGACCAAGCCCACCCAGCACTCCGTCGCCGCCCTGCGCAACATCGGTATCCAGCCCGACGCGCTCGTCCTGCGCGCCGACCGGGAGATCCCGGAGGCGATGAAGCGCAAGATCTCGCTGATGTGCGACGTGGAGATGGACGGCGTCGCCGCCTGCCCGGACGCCCCCTCGATCTACGACATCCCGCGCGTGCTGCACCGCGAGGCGCTCGACGCCTACGTGGTCCGCCGGCTCGGGCTGCCCTTCCGGGACGTCGACTGGACGGTCTGGGGCGACCTGCTCGACCGCGTGCACAACCCGGACGAGAAGGTCACGATCGCGCTCGTCGGCAAGTACGTCGACCTGCCCGACGCCTACCTCTCGGTCACCGAGGCGCTGCGGGCCGGGGGGTTCGCGCACCGCGCCAAGGTCGACCTGCGCTGGGTCGTCTCGGACGACTGCGAGACCCCGTCCGGGGCGGCCACCGCGCTGGAGGGCGTCGACGGCGTGCTGATCCCCGGCGGATTCGGCATCCGCGGCATCGAGGGCAAGCTCGGCGCCATCACCCACGCCCGCACCCGCGGGATCCCCACCCTCGGACTGTGCCTGGGCCTGCAGTGCATGGTGATCGAAGCGGCGCGCAACCTCGCCGGCCTGGACGGGGCCAGCTCCAGCGAGTTCGACCCGCGCACCCCGCACCCGGTCATCTCGACGATGGCCGAGCAGCTCGACGTCGTCGCCGGGGAGCGCGACATGGGCGGGACCATGCGGCTCGGCGCCTACCCGGCCGCCCTGGGCGAGGGCACCGTCGTCGCCCGGGCCTACGGCGCCCGCGAGGTGTCCGAGCGGCACCGGCACCGCTACGAGGTCAACAACTCCTACCGGGACCGGCTCGCCGAGGCCGGGCTGGTGTTCGGCGGGACCTCGCCGGACGGGACGCTCGTCGAGTTCGTGGAGCTCCCGGCGGAGAAGCACCCGTTCTTCGTGGGCACCCAGGCGCACCCGGAGCTCAAGAGCCGCCCGACGCGCCCGCACCCGCTGTTCGCGGCGTTCGTGAAGGCGGCGCTGCGGTACAACGCCGAGGACCGGCTCCCCGTGGAGATGCCGTCCCGGGCCAAGGGCAACGGCAAGGCCGAGCGCACCGAGCCCGCGGGGTCGCCGGTCGAGCCGGCCGAGGTGGGCTCGTGAGCCGGAGCACCCCGGGCACGCACGACTTCCCGATCACCGCCTCGCGGGACATCTACGAGGGCCGTGTGATGGCCGTCCGGGCGGACACGGTCCGCATGCCCGGGGGCCGCGAGGCGACCCGCGAGATCGTCGAGCACCCCGGGGCGGTCGCGATCGCCGCGGCCGACGAGCAGGACCGGCTGATGTTGATCCTGCAGTACCGGCACGCCGTGCGGCGCCGGCTGTGGGAGATGCCGGCCGGGCTGCTCGACCAGGCCGGCGAGGACCCCGTCGCCGCGGCGGCCCGCGAGCTCGAGGAGGAGGCCGGCCTCACCGCCGAGCACTGGTCGGTGCTCGTCGACGCGGTGCCCTCGCCGGGCTTCTCCGAGGAGGCGATCCGGGTCTTCCTGGCCACCGGGCTGCGCGAGGTGGATCGCCCCGACCTGGGCGACGACGACGAGGAGTCCGAACTCGAGCTGCGCTGGATTCCGCTCGCCGAGGCGGTCGCGATGGTGCTGCACGGCGAGATCGTGAACGCCACGACCGTCGCCGGGATCCTCGCCCTGCAGGCGGTGCGGGACGGGCACGCCGAGCCGCGGCCGCTCGACGCCCCGTGGCCGGACCGGCCGACGGCCTTCGCGAAGCGCAAGGAGAGCTGACGCCCGGACGAACGGCACTCTCGTGCGGGAGGTCCGCACGAGAGAGGGCGGCTCGAGCGGTCCCGGTCAGCCGGCCGCGGCCCGGGCCAACCCGCGCCGCACGTACGGGGCGACCGGGCTCAGCCGCAACGCCTGCGGCAGTCGCACCACCACGTCCCGGCGCCCGGAGAGGGACACCCGGCCGTCGGCGCGGACCGTGGCGAGGTCCAGGGCGCCGTCCCACACCTGGTAGAGCACAGCCAGCGGGGACTCGAGGACCGCGTCGACCTCGAAGCCGGGGTCGGTGAAGCAGAGCGACACGTCGTGCGGCTGGATCACGAACCAGAACCGTCGGCGCCGGGCGTCCGGGACGTGGACGTGCAGCACGGTCCTCCGGTCGCCCAGCGGCCCCGGGTCGATCCCGCCGCGGATCCACCACATGAGCGTGGTCGGGTCCAGCTCGTCGGGCCGCGGCTCGCCGAAGGCCCAGCGGGCGCCCCACTCGGCCAGGCCGAAGAGCAGGGGCAACAGCTCCTCGGCGGCGGGTGTCGGGTGGTACTCGCCGTCGGCGTGCACCACCAGACCGGCGCGCTCGAGCTGGCCGAGCCGTTTCGACAGCAGCGCCCGCGACATCCCCGGCAGGCCCCGGGCGAGCTCGTTGAACCGGGTGGCGCCGACGAGCAGGTCACGGACCACGAGCAGGGTCCACCGGTCGCCCAGGATCTCCAGCGACCGCGTGATGGGGCAGTACTGGCCGTAGCGGGACATGCCCGTACATGCTCCTCGGCCCGGTTCAGTTTCGGAACTATCCGGCATCCCGGAACCGCCGGATCCTCCCGGCATGACGACTCTCGCGCAGCCCACGGCGTCCGCTCCGACCGACGCGGACGTCCTCGCCCTCGCCCGGGAGGTCGGCCGGGCCGCCGCGCCCTTCGAGGCGGTGCACGACACCCGGGCCGACTTCGTCGACGAGGCCTACACCGCGATGGCCGAGCTCGGCTACCTGCGCCTCGCCGTCCCGGCCGAGCTCGGCGGGATCGGCGCGACCCTGCGGCAGGTCGTGCTGGCGGAGGAGGAGCTGGGCCGCTGGTCCGGCTCCGCGGCGCTCGCGGCCGCGATGCACCTCTACCTCACCCGCATGCAGGTGTGGCGGCACCGGCGCGGCAAGCCGGACGCGGCCGGGGTGCTACGGCGCATCGCCGGCGAGGGCCTGGTCCTCGCCACCAGCGGTGGCTCCGACTGGGTCTGCCCGACGACCACCGCAACCCCGGTCGAGGGCGGCTACCGGTTCGACGGCCGCAAGACCTTCTGCAGCCAGGCCCCGGTCGCGGGGGTGCTCTCCACCTCCGCGGTGCTCGGCGAGCCGGGGCCCGACGCGGTCATCCTGCACGCCGGGGTGCCGTTCTCGGCGCCGGGGGTCGGCATCGTCGAGACCTGGGACACCCTCGGCATGCGCGGCACCGCCAGCCACGACGTCGTGCTCGACGGGGTCTTCGTGCCGGAGGAGAAGATCCTCGGCACCCGGCCGTACGGGGTGCTCGCCGGTCCGCTGCTCGTCGCGGTGATCCATTTCGCGCCGGTCGCGGCGGCGGCGTACCTGGGGGTGGCGCACGGGGCGTGCGAGGAGGCCGAACGGCTGGTCGTCGGGCGGTCCGAGGTTCCGGCCGCGGCGGTGCGCGGGATCGGGGAGATGCGGGCGCGGCTGCGGGTCGCGCACTGGGCCCTCCTCGCCGCGGTCGACGAGGTCGGCGACGACCCGGCCGCCGACGACCCGACCCTCGACGCGGTGCTGACGGCGAAACGGCACGTCGTCGTCGAGGCGCGGGCGGTCGTGGACCGGGCGCTGGAGGTGGCCGGGGGAGTGGCGTTCTTCCGGAGGTCGCCGCTCGAGCGGGCCTACCGCGACGTGCGGGGCGGCCCGTTCCACCCGCTCACCCCGGAGGCCACGCTCGCCCGGCTCGGCGAGAACGCGCTGGCGGCGGCGCGGGGCTGACGGCGGTTCGCGATCGACGGCGGTCCCACGTCGCTGGGCCCCGGGACCGGCGAGGGGGTCCGGTTCCGGGGAGGGGTCCGGTTCCGGGGAGGGGCCCGGTTCCGGGGACGCGGTCAGGGCCGCAGCGGGCGGCCCTGCGCGTCCGTGGAGCGGCCCGCGAGCAGGACGATCCCGTCGACGAAGCCCCAGATCGCGCCCAGCCCGAAGGTCACCAGGGTGACGATCAGCTGGGCCACGGCGATGCCGTTGTGCCCCGTGTAGAAGCGGCCGATCCCGGCGCCGCCCAGGAACAGCTGCAGCAGGCCCGCGGCCAGCTTGGACTTGTCGGAGTAGGGGATGCCGGTGCCGGGTTCGCGGCCGTACGGCGCGTCGGGGGTGCCGCCCAGGGTGTGGTGCGGCAGGCCGGGCGCGCCGTAGGTCGGGGAGCCGCCGCCGTAGGGCACGGGCGCGTGCCCGGGCCCGTACCCGCCGGTGAAGGGCTGCTGGCCGGTGTACGGCCCGGCGTACCCGGCGGGCAGGCCCGCCGGCGGGCCGTAGGCCTGGCCCGCACCGGTGTGCCCGCCGGGCTCGACCGTGCGGTTCCACAGCGCCGACGGGTGCGGCGCGGGGAGGTCGGTGAACAGGCCGCCCAGGTCGTCGAGCGTCCGTGCGGCCCACGCCTGCGCGACCCGCTCCTCGTACTCGCCGCCGTCGAGCCGGCCGTGCGAGAAGTGCTCCGCGAGCGCCCGGGCGGCGTCCTCGCGCTCGGCGTTGCCGATCCTGACCTGCGGGGGCTCGGGGCGGGGCTCGCTCACGGGACCGACCGTACCCCCGCACGAGGCGCGGACGTCGGCACCCAGCGCAGTATCGCAGAGCCGAGGTGGGTGTGGCGGGGCCGGTGCGCCGGCCCGCACAGACCTCGAGGCGCGGCACACCCGGTGCGGAGCCGTCGGACACCCGGGAGGGCAGCCACACACCCTGTTGACGACGTGTACCGCGACCACGCGGGTGTGCAGCGGGCGCGCCGCCTCGTCGTCCCTCGTCCCTCCGCTCGCGCGAGCTCCGGGGCGAAGACGGACCGCGGCCGCCGCCTCTCCCTGCCGCACACCCCGTGAGGCGCCGTGCCTGCCGTCGACCGGGTGTGCCCTGAAGATCACGGGTGTGAGAGCCGCCCCGGGCGGTTGTGGGAGGGCCGCCCGGGTGTGTGCCGGCTGACCGGTGGGGTCGACCGGGTGCGACCGCTGAGCCTGAGCGGTTGTGGGAGGGCCGACCGGTTGTGCGAGGACTGACCGGTTGTGCGAGGGCTGACCGGTTGTGCGAGGGCTGGCCGTTGTGCGAGGGCTGACCGGTTGTGCGAGGGCCGGTCCGGTCGGTGGCGTCCGGCGGGAACCGGCAGCACGCCCGCACGCCCGGCGTGCGGTGGTTCCCGGTCCTAGGCTCGGGTCATGCGCTTCGGTCTCTTCGTTCCCCAGGGCTGGCGGCACGATCTCGTCGGCATCGACCCCGCCGAGCAGTGGGCGGTGATGAAGGGGCTCGCGGCCCACGCCGACGCGGGCCCGTGGGAGTCGATCTGGGTGTACGACCACTTCCACACCGTCCCGGCGCCGACCGACCAGGCCACCCACGAGGCGTGGACGCTGATGGCGGCGTTCGCGGCGTCGACCGAGCGGGTCCGCCTCGGCCAGATGTGCACGTGCATGGCCTACCGCAACCCGGCGTACCTGGCGAAGGTCGCCGCGACCGTCGACGTCGTGTCCGGCGGGCGCGTGGAGATGGGCATCGGCGGCGGCTGGTACGAGCACGAGTGGCGGGCCTACGGCTACGGCTTCCCGCCGCCGAAGGACCGGCTCGGGATGCTCGACGAGGGCGTGCAGATCTTCCGGCAGGCCTGGCAGAAGGGCGTGGCGACCCTGGACGGCACGCACTACCGGGTCGACGGCGCGATCTGCGAGCCGCGGCCGATCCAGGACGGCGGCATCCCCATCTGGATCGCGGGCGGCGGGGAGAAGGTCACGCTGCGGATCGCGGCGCGGTACGCCGACTACACCAACTTCGACGGCAGCCCCGAGGGCTTCACCGCGAAGTCCGAGGTCCTCGCCCGGCACTGCGGGGAGCTCGGCACCGACTTCGAGGCGATCGTCCGGACGGCGAACTACAACGTCGCCGTCGGCGCCACGGAGGCCGAGGTCTCCGACCGGCTGCGGCAGCTGGTCGACCGGCTGACCCCGTACGTCGGCAAGGAGAAGGCAGAGGCGCAGCTCGGCGGCTTCCGCGGACTGCCGGGCGTCGGCACGCCGGAGCAGATCGTGGAGAACCTGCGCGGGATGCAGGAGCGCGGGATGACCTACGGGATCTTCTACTTCCCCGAGGCCGCCTACGACCGCTCGGGCATCGAGCTCTTCGAGCGCGAGGTCATCCCGAACCTGGCCTGACCACGGAAGGGGTCCCGCACGCCCGGGACGAGTGCGACCGGACGCGTTGTGGATCCATCCTGCGTGTGGGAGACGAGGCCGGCCGCGTCGTGGATCCATAATGCGGCGCATGGGCACGCGGGTGGCGGACGGGGTGGAGGCCTTCCTCGCCCACCTCGCCGTCG
Source organism: Pseudonocardia lutea (assembly GCF_042658055.1). Taxonomy (NCBI): domain Bacteria; kingdom Bacillati; phylum Actinomycetota; class Actinomycetes; order Pseudonocardiales; family Pseudonocardiaceae; genus Pseudonocardia; species Pseudonocardia lutea. Next base: position 24,622 of record NZ_JBHSQK010000120.1, on the reverse strand, counting down.
AGCGCGGCAGCGCGGCGAACACCCTGCGCTCCTACACGACCGACCTCGATCGCTACCGGGCCCACCTGCAGGAGCGGGGGATCGACGACCTCGCCGCGGTCACCGAGGCCGACGTCACCGACTTCGTCGCGGCGCTGCGCAGCGGGGAGGCGCCGCTGGCGGCGTCGTCGGCGGCGCGGGCGCTCGCGGCGGTGCGCGGCCTGCACCGGTTCGCGACGCGCGACGGGCTGGTGCCCAAGGACGTCGCCCGCGCCGTCACCCCGCCCGCGCTGCCCCGCCGGTTGCCCAGGACGCTCACGGTCGACCAGGTCGAGCAGCTCCTGGCGGGCTGCGTGGGCGACGGCCCCACCGCGCTGCGCGACCGCGCCCTGCTCGAGCTGCTCTACTCGACGGGCGCGCGCATCTCCGAGGCGGTCGGGCTCGACCTCGACGACCTCGACCCGGGCTCGCGGACGGTCCTCTTGCGCGGCAAGGGCGGCAAGCAGCGGATCGTGCCGGTGGGCCGCCCGGCGCTCGCCGCCGTCGACGCCTACCTGGTACGCGCCCGGCCCGGCCTGGCCACCGCGGGCCGCGGCACCCCGGCCCTGCTGCTCAACGCCCGCGGCGCCCGGCTCTCCCGGCAGAGTGCCTGGCACGCCCTGCGCGCGGCCGCCGACACCGCGGGCCTCGATCCCACCGCCGTCTCGCCGCACACCCTGCGGCACTGCTTCGCCACGCACCTGATGGCCGGCGGCGCCGACGTCCGGGTGGTGCAGGAGCTGCTCGGCCACGCGTCCGTGACCACCACGCAGGTCTACACGCACGTCACCGTCGACGCCCTCCGGGAGGTCTACGCGACCGCGCACCCCCGGGCCCTCGGGACCGGACGCACCGGACGGACCGGGCACCGCTAACGTCCGGGCCGATGATCGCGACACGGGCGTCCCGGCTGGTCCTGCTCCCCGTCCTCGCCGTGCTGCTCGCCGGCTGTGGCGGGCGACGTGGACGTGCTCCTCCCGATCGGCCCCGTCTACCGCGTCGACGCCGGGACCACCGCCGGCTCGGTCGAGGTCGACGTCGCCGACGACCCGGGAGCCGACGCCACCGTCAGTGCACACAGCGCCGCGGGGGACGTGCGCGTGGCCCACTCCCGCGCGCAGGGCTGACCAGCGGGAAGCTCGCCCGGAGCCGTCGGGCCCGGCCGGGCTCACCGGACTCGTTCACATCTCAACGTCACGGTCGGTCGCGCTCTGTTGCTTTCCTCACCCGAACGGCCGTGGCCCGGCGCTTGCATACGGCCCTGTCGCCTGGTTTGTTAAGTAAGCCTAACCGCGTGTGAGTGCAGCCTTCCCGGTCGTGCGCCGAGGGGTCTGCCGGCGGGCCCCGCGGCTCCCCCCTGCGCGCGTGACGGCCCGACGAACTCGACGAGAAGGCGGTGTCACGAGTGAGCGTGCCCCCCGCACTCGGTACCCGTACCGGCGCGATGCTCGCCCTGTCGGCCGCGCAGCTCGGGGTGTGGAACGCCCAGCGGCTGGACCCGCAGTCGCGCAGCTACCTGGTCGGCGAGGTCCTGGAGATCTCCGCCGGCGAGGGCGGCGACCCGATCGACGTCGCGGCGCTCGGCGACGCCGTGCGCGCCACGATCGACGAGGCCGAGACCCTGCGGCTGCGCCTGCACGACACTCCGGACGGTCCACGCCAGACCGTGTCCGACGAGCCGGCCGCCCGGCCCCGCGTCGTCGACCTGCGGGGGGAGCGCAACCCGGTCGCGGTCGCACACGCGCTGGTCGACGCCGAGCGCTCGCGCGCCGCCGAGGCCTGCCGCGGCATGGTCGACCGTCCCCTGTGCACCCACACGCTGGTGCGCCTGTCCGACCAGGACGTGTGGTGCATCCAGCTGTACCACCACCTGATCGTGGACGGGTACAGCGCGGCGATGCTGTCCCGCCGGGTCGCGGCCCAGTACACCGCGCGGGTGACCGGCACCGAGCCGCCGAGGGCGACCTTCGGGTCGATCGCCGATCTGATCGCGAAGGACCGCGAGTACGAGGCGAGCGAGCGTTTCGTCCGCGACCGCGAGTTCTGGCGCGACCTCCTGACCCCGCTGCCGGAGCTCGACGGCCGCCGGGACGCGCCCGAGGGCCCGGCGGACCGCACGCTGCACGCCCGCGCCTTCGTCCCGGCGGCGACGCTCGACCGGCTCGAGGCGCTGGCCGACGACACCGGCACCACCTGGGCCGAGACGCTCATCGCCTGCTACGCGGGCTTCCTGCACCGGCTGCGCGGTGAGTCCGACCTGGTCGTCGCCCTGCCGATGATGGCGCGCACCGGGGCGGCGGCGCTGCGGACACCGGCGATGGCGGTCAACGTGCTGCCGCTGCGGCTGACCGTCCGCGGTGGCGACCGGCTCGGCGACCTCGCCCGGCAGGTGGGCCGGGCGATGCTCGGCATGCGGGCCCATCAGCGGTATCGCGGTGAGAACCTGCCGCGCGACCTCGGCGTCCCCGGTGCGGGCGCGCTCCTGCACGGCATCGGGATCAACGTCAAGGCCTTCGACCTCACGCTGGACTTCGCCGGCGCCGTCGGCGTCCTGCGCAACGTCGCCGGCGGCCCGCCGGAGGACCTCGGGCTCACCGTGACCCCGCAGCGCGGCGGCGGGCTGATGCTCGGCTTCGAGGTCGACGCGCGGTCCACCTCCCAGGCCACCGTCGACCGCCGGATGGCGGCGCTGGTGCGCATGATCGAGGGTCTGACGGGCACGGACGACCCGGCCGTGGGCCAGGTGGACCTGCTCGGCCCGCAGGAGCGGGCCCGGCTGCTCGCCGAGCGCACGCCCGCCGCACTGCCCGGCACCCCGGACCTCGCGCCGGCGGTCCTCGACCGCCTCGCCGCCGAGCACCCCGACGCGATCGCGCTGGTGCACGACGCGGAGCGGCTCACCACCGCCGAGCTCGCCGGGCGGGTGCACCGGCTCGCGCGAGCGTTGCGGCGCAGAGGGATCGGGCCCGACGACGTCGTCGCGCTGGCCCTGCCCCGCTCGGTCGACCTCGTCGTCGCGCTGCTCGGCGTGCTCGACGCCGGCGCCGCCTACACCGTGCTCGACCCCGACCATCCCGAGGAGCGGCTGCGCACCCTCCTCGCGGCGACCCGCCCGGCGCTCGTCCTGGGCGCCGGCCTGCCGGGCGCCGAGATCCTCGGGACCGACGGGCTCCCCGACGGTCCGCTGAGCGAGGCCGAGCTCGCGGCGCCACGGCACCCCGAGCACCTCGCCTACGTGATCCACACCTCCGGCTCCACCGGCACCCCGAAGGGTGTCCTGGTGCGCCACGCCGGCCTGGCGGCGCTCCTGCACCACCACCGCACCACCCTCTACGCCGCGGCGGAGCAGCGCGCCGGGCGCCGGCTGCGGACCGCGCACACCGCCTCCTTCTCCTTCGACGCCTCGCTCGACCAGCTGATCTGGCTGCTGTGCGGGCACGAGATGCACCTCTACGCCGGCGACCTGCTCAAGGACGCGGCCGGGCTGGTCGCGGCCTTCGCCCGCGACGGCATCGACTGCGTCGACCTGACCCCGTCGATGGCTGCGGCGCTGGTGGACCAGGGCCTGCTGGACGGTCCGCACCGGCCGGTGCAGCTCGTCCTCGGCGGCGAGGCGGCGCCCGCCTCGCTCTGGGAGCGGATCACCCGCTCCGGGGTGGTGGCGCACAACCTCTACGGCCCCACCGAGGCGACGGTCGACGCCACCGCCGCGCCGGTCGAGGGCGCCACCCCGACCATCGGGCGGCCGCTGGCCGGCACCCGCGCCCACCTGCTCGACGCCGCGCTGGCCCCGGTCCGGGACGGCGAGCGGGGCGAGCTCTACCTGGCCGGCCCGCACCTGGCCCGCGGCTACCTGGGCCGCCCCGGCGCCACTGCCGAGCGCTTCCTGCCGGACCCCTTCGGCGCCCCCGGCGACCGGATGTACCGCACCGGCGACGTCGCCGTCTGGACCCCGGGCCGCGGCCTGGAGTTCGCCGGCCGCGGCGACGGCCAGGTCAAGATCCGCGGGTTCCGGGTGGAGCTCGGCGAGGTCGAGTCCGCGCTGACCGCGGTGGAGGGCGTCACCGCCGCGGCCGCGCTCGTCCGCACCGACGGCGGTCGGCCGATGCTGGTCGGGTACGTGACGGGCGCCGTCGAGCCGGACCGGGTGCGCTCCGCGCTGGCCGCGCGGCTGCCCGAGCACCTGGTGCCCGCGGCCGTCGTCGTGCTCGACGCGCTGCCGGTCACCGTGAGCGGCAAGCTCGACCGCGGCGCGCTGCCCGCGCCCCGGCCGGCCGGTTCCGGCCGCGCCCCGACGACGCCGGTGGAGCGCGTGCTGTGCGAGGTCGTCGGCGAGGTGCTCGGCCAGGAGGGCGTCGGCCCCGACGACGACTTCTTCGGCCTCGGCGGCGACAGCATCACCGCCATCGGCGTGAGCAGCCGGGCCCGGGCCCGCGGGCTGGACCTGCGCCCGAAGGACCTGCTGTCGCGCCGGGCCCTCGGCGCGCTGGCCGCGGAGGTCCGCGAGGCGGCGGCCGGTCGCCCGGCCACCCCGGACGTGGCGACGGGCTCGGCCCCGGCCACCCCGATCGTCCGCGCGCTGCTGGACCCGAACCCCGACGACGAGGCGATCGCGGGCTACGCCCAGTGGACCGTCGTGCAGGTGGACGAGCCGATCGAGCCGGCCGAGCTCGTCGCGGGCGTCCGGGCCGTGCTGGACCGGCACGACGCCCTGCGGACCGTGCTGCGCGGCAAGGGACCCGACGCCGAGCTCATCGTGCGCGACGGTGGTGCCGTCCGGGCCGGGGAGATCGTCCGCGAGGGCTTCGGCGAGCCCGCGGAGATCGCCGCGCAGGAGGCCGCCGCGCTCGACCCGCGGGCGGGGGAGACCCTGCGCGTGGTGCTGCTGCGCCGCTCGTGCGCCGGTCCGGACGAGATCGTGGTCGTGGCGCACCATCTCGTCGTCGACGGGGTGTCGTGGCGGGTGCTGCTGCCCGACCTGCAGGAGGCCTGCACCGCCGCCCGGGAGCACCGCGCGCCGCGCTTCGCCCCGCGCGGCGGTTCGTGGCGGCGGCACGCGCTCGGGCTGGCCGAGGAGGGCAGGTCCGGGGCGCGGCGCGGGGAGCTGGCGCACTGGCGTTCCGCACTGGCCGCCGTGGAGCCGCTCGGCGAGCGGCACGTCGGCCCCGCTGACACGGTGGCCACCGCGGCGTGCACCCGCACGACGCACGCGCCCGAGGTCGCCGACGCGCTGCTCACCGTGCTGCCGGAGAAGTACCGGGCCGGCGCGGAGGACGTGCTGCTGGCCGCGCTCGTGCTCGCCGTCCGCTCGTGGCGGGGCCCGGCAGCGACGGGGGCCCGCGCGGTGTCGCTGGAGCGGCACGGCCGGGAGCACCCGCAACTGGACCTCGCGGGGACGGTCGGCTGGTTCACCGGGGAGTTCCCCGTCCGGGTGCCGGACGGGCTCACGGACGACGACCTCGACGACGCCCTCGCGGGCGGCCCGGCCGCCGGGCGGCTGCTGCGGGCGGCGAAGGAGGCCCTGCGCGCGGTGCCGGGCGCGGGCACCGGGTTCGGGGTGCTGCGGTACCTCGACCCGGAGACCGCGCCCTCGCTCGGTGCGGCTCCGACGCCCGCGCTCCTGCTCAATCACCTCGGCCGCTTCGCCGAGCTGCCCGGCTGGCGGCTGCCCGCCGAGGACCCGTTCGCGGTCGTCGAGCCGGCGGCCAAGCGGCTGGCGGAGACCCTGGCGCTCAACGTCTTCGTGCACCCCGACGGCCGGCTCGCCGTCGAGTGGACCGCCGCGTCCGCGGTGCTGGGACCGGGCGACGTGGAGGCGCTGCAGGGGCACTGGGACCTGGCCCTGGAGGCGCTGGCCGCGCACGCCGCCCTCGCCCCCGGCGGGCTCACCCCGTCGGACTGCCCCGGAACCGGCGTCGACCAGGAGGGGATCGACGCGCTGGAGGCCGCGCACGGCCCGCTCGCCGAGCTGCTGCCGCTCTCCCCGCTGCAGGAGGGCCTGCTGTTCCACGCCGTCCGCGACGGCGCCCGGGACGTCTACACCCTCACCGCCCGCTTCGACCTCGCCGGCCCGCTCGAGGCCGAGCGGTTGCGCGGCGCCGTCGAGGGGCTGCTGGCGCGGCACCACAACCTGCGCGCCGCGTTCCACTTCGAGGAGCTCGACCGCCCGGTACAGGCGATCCCGCGCACCGTGTCGCTGCCGTGGCGCGAGGTGGACCTGACCGCCCTGCCGGAACGCGCGGCCGCCCGGGCTGCGGACCGGCTGGAGGACGAGGCCGCCACGCACGTGTTCGACGTGCGCGTGCCGCCGCTGCTGCGCGGCCTGCTGATCCGGCTGCCCGGCGCGCGGCACCGGCTGGTGCTCAACGCGCACCACCTGCTCACGGACGGCTGGTCGACGCCGATCGTGCTGCGCGACCTGCTCGAGCTCTACCACCGCGGCGCCGACCACCTGCCGGCTCCGGCGCCCTACCGGACCTACCTCGCCTGGCTCGCCGGCCGCGACCGGGCGGCGCAGCAGGCCGCGTGGGCGGACCGGCTCGCGGGCCTGGGCGCCCCGACGCTGGTGGCGTCGGGGCGGCCGTCCGAGGAGCGGGCGCGGCTCACGGTCCCGCTCGGGGCGGAGACCGCCGCCGCCCTGGCCGTGCTCGGGCGCGAGCGCGGGCTGACGCTGAACACGCTGGTCCAGGGCTCCTGGGCGGCCGTGCTGGCCGAGACCACCGGGCTCGACGACGTCGTCTTCGGCGCGACGGTGTCCGGCCGGCCGGCGGACCTGCCGGGCGTCGAGGGCATGGTCGGGCTGTTCAGCAACACCATCCCCGGCCGGCTGACGCTGCGCCGGGACCGGCCGCTGCTGCCGCAGTTCGCCGAGCTGCAGGCGGCCCAGTTCGCGATGCAGGAGGTCGAGCACGCGAGCCTCGCCGAGATCGAGCGGACGGCCGGACGCGGGCCGCTGTTCGACACCCTCGTGGTGTTCGAGAACTTCCCGGCCGGTCCCGCTCGGGGCGCCGACGACCCGTTGCGGGTCGAGGGGGTCGCGCACCGCGGGGTCACCCACTATCCGGTGACGCTGCTCGCCCCGCCCACGGCGCCCGGTGCGGGCCTGGAGCTGGTCCTCGACCACGATCCGGGTGCGGTGCCCGAGGACCGGGCCGTGCGGATGGCGACCCGGCTCGCCGAGATCCTCTCCAAGCTGCTCAGCGAGCCGGAACGGGACGCCGCGGAGCTCGTGCGGTTCGGTGCCGGCGAGGTGCGTCCGGCGGTTCCGGTCGATCGGCCCGACGACGTCGGGAACGGCGCCGCGAACCCGGTCGGGGACCGCATCGGGACCCCGGTCGCGGACGCGCCCGTGGCGCCGGACGGGGCGGTCCTGGCCGTGGTCCGGGAGGCCGCGGCCGCGGTCCTGGAGGTACCCGACGTGGGTCCCGACGAGGACTTCTTCGGGCTCGGCGGGCACTCGCTCACCGCGATGCGCCTGGTCGGGCGGCTCCGCCGGGCCGGGGTGCGGCTCACCGTGCCGCAGGTGTTCGAGGCTCCGACCCCGCGTGCGCTCGCCGGGCTCGCGGAGGTCGCCGAGCAGCGGCTGGCGGCCACGGTCCGGGCGGGCACCTCCGACGAGCCCGCCACCGCCGTTCCCGACCAGCGCTCGGTGGGCTGCGCTCCGGTGGTCCGGGCCGATCCCGACGCCGTCCCGCTCTCGCCCGCCCAGGAGCGGTTGTGGTTCCTGCAGCAGCTCGAGGGCCCGTCGACCACCGACGACCTCCCGGTGGTCGCGCGGATCCGGGGCGCCCTCGACCACGAGGCCCTGATGGCCGCGTGGGCGGACGTGCAGGACCGGCACGCGGTCCTGCGCACCGTGTACCCGGCGGACGCCGACGGCGCCGCCACGACCCGCGCGCTCACCGAGCCCGCCCCGCTCGCCGTCCGTCCCGTCGACGCGTCCGCCGTCGACGAGGAGATCGCGGCCTGCCGGGCGCGGCCGGTCGACCTCGCGACCGACGCCCCCGCCCGCGCGACGCTGCTGGTCACCGGGCCCGAGGACCACGTCCTCGTGCTCGTGGTGCACCACATCGCCGCCGACGAGGGCTCGATCCGCCCGCTGCTCGCCGACTTCGACCGCGCCTACACCGCCCGCGTCGCCGGAACCGCTCCGACGTGGGATCCCGCCGGGGCGACCTACGCCGACCACGCCCGCCGCGAGCGCAGGTTCCTCGCCGAGGACGCCCTCGCCGAGCAGACGGCGTACTGGCGGGCCCGGCTGGCCGGGCTGCCGGCCGAGCTCGACCTGCCGTTCGACCACCCGCGGCCGGCCCGCCCCGCGCACCGTGGCCGCGCCCTGCAGCGACCGTTGCCCGCGCACGTCCGGACCGCGATCACCGAGGCCTGCGCCGAGCACCACGTGACGCCGCTGATGGTGCTGCAGGCCGCCGTCGCGCTCACCTGGAGCACACTCGGCGCCGGGCGCGACGTCCCGCTCGGGTCCACCGTCGCCCGCCGCGGCCCCGACACCGGCGGACAGGACTTCACCCACACCGTCGGCCACTTCGTCAACACCCTGGTGGTGCGCTGCGACCTGACCGGCCGGCCGTCGTTCGCCGAGCTCCTCGGCCGCGTCCGGGACACCGCGCTCGAGGCGCTGGCCCACCAGGACCTGCCCTTCGAGCGGCTGGTCGAGCTGCTCGCGCCGCCGCGGAGCACGGCCCGGCACCCGCTGTTCCAGACCGCCGTCGCCCACGAGGGCCGCGTCGCCCCGAGCCCGCTCGGCGACCTGGTGCTGGAGCCGATCGACCCGGTCCGCGAGGACGCCCGGTTCGACGTGGCGGTCCGGCTGGTCGACGACGAGCACGCGCCCGACCGGGGAGCGGCGCTGCGCCTCGTCGCCGACGCGGAGCTGTTCGACGAGTCGACCGCCGGGTTCCTGCTCGACGCGCTCCTCCACGTCCTCGAGCAGGGCCTGGCCGCGCCGGCCGCCCCGATCAGCACGATCAGGTTGCCGCGCAGCGAGACCGCCGACCCGCCGCGGCGCACCGCCGCGCCGGCCGGGGTCGCGGCCGGGTTCGCCGCGCAGGCCCGGCGCACCCCGGACGCCCCGGCGCTGGTAGCGGACGGCCGCACGCTGACCTACGGTGAGCTCGCCGCGCGGGTCGACGCCCTCGCCGCCCGGCTGCGCGCCGCGGGGGCCGCACCGGAGACCGTGGTCGCCGTCGCCCTGCCCCGCACCGCCGACCTCGTCGTGGGGCTGCTGGCGGTGCTGCGGACGGGGGCGGCGTACCTGCCCCTCGACGTCGACTACCCGGCCGAGCGGCTGCAGTACATGATCGACGACGCGGGTCCGGTCGCCACCCTGACCAGCGCCGCCGTCACGGACCGGTTGCCGCGCAACGCCCCGGCCGCGATCCGGGCCGACGAGGCCGACCATGCCGACCGTGCCGACCGTGCCGACCGTGCCGACCGTGCCGACGAGGCCGGCGGAGCGCCCGACCTCCCCGGGCCGCCCGCCCCCGGCGACCACCTCGCCTACGTCATCCACACCTCGGGGTCCACCGGACGCCCCAAGGGCGTCATGGTCACCACCGCGAACCTCGCCGCGTTCGTGGAGACCGTGGTCGGCGAGGGCTGGGTCCGCCCCGGCGACCGGCTCGTCGCGGTGACCACGGTGTCGTTCGACATCGCGGTGCTGGAGCTGCTCGCGCCGCTCGTCGCGGGCGCGACCGTGGTGCTGGCGGACCGGGCCGCCGTGCTGGACCCCGACGCCCTCCACGCCCTGATCCGCAGCGAGGGCGCGACCGTCGTGCAGGCCACCCCGTCGCTCTGGCGGGCCCTGACCGAGCACGAGGACGCCCCTCGGCTCGGCGGCGTCCGCGCCCTGGTGGGCGGCGAGGCGCTGCCCGCCGACCTGGCGGCGGACCTCACCGCGCGGTGCGCCGCCGTGCGCAACGTCTACGGCCCGACCGAGGCCACGGTGTGGGCGACGTGTGCCGACCTCGCCCCGGGCGGGCCGGTCACCATCGGGGCCCCGTGGACGGACGTCCACGTGCGGATCCTCGACGACGACCTGCGCCCGGTGGCGGACGGCGTCGCCGGCGAGCTGTACCTCGGTGGGGCCCAGGTGGTCCGCGGGTACCTCGGCCGGCCGGGCATGACCGCGGCCCGGTTCGTCGCCGCCGCCGGGGGCGAGCGCCTCTACCGCACGGGCGACCTCGTGCGCCGCCGTGCCGGCCGGATCGAGTTCCTCCGCCGGGTCGACGACCAGGTCAAGGTCCGCGGCTTCCGGATCGAGCTGGGCGAGGTCGAGGGCGCGCTCGCGGCCGCCGACGGGGTGGCCCGCGCCGCGGCCGTCGTCCGCGCGGACCGCGCCGGGACGGGCCGGTTGCTCGGGTACGTGGTTCCCGCGCCGGGCCGGACGGTCGATCCCGCCGCGGTGCGGGCCGCGGCCGGACGGCTGGTGCCGGACTACATGGTCCCGCAGGTCGTCACCGTGCTCGACGCCCTGCCGCTCACCCTCAACGGCAAGGTCGACCGCAGGGCGCTGCCCGAACCGGCCGCGGTGGGCCCGGCGCCCCGCGCCCGGGACGCGGCGGCCGGGTGGGCGGAGCTGCCGCTCGGGCCGCTGCAGGAGGGCATGTACTTCCAGTCCACGCTCGCCGCGGGCGGTACGGACGTCTACCTGGTGCAGCAGCGGTTCGACTTCGCGCGGACCCCGGACGTCGCGCGGCTGCGCGCCGCGGGGGACGCGCTGCTGCGGCGCTACCCCAACCTGCGGGCCGGGTTCACCCACGCCGGCCGGACCGAGCCGGTCCAGGTCGTCGGGCCCGAGGTGCCCATGCCCTTCCGCGAGGTCCACCTGGCCGACGAGGCCGAGCTCGCGGGCCTCGACGAGCGCGAGTTCGCCGCGGGCTTCGACCTGGCCGCGCCGCCGCTGGTCCGGATGCTGCTGGCACACCTGCCCGACGGACGGGCCCGGCTGGTGTTCACGCAGCACCACCTGCTGGTCGACGCCTGGTCGATCACGGTGCTGCTCGGCGAGCTGTTCGCGCTGTACGAGGGCGGGGACCACACCGAGCTGCCCGCCCCGGCCGACTTCCGCGACTACCTGGACTGGGCCGCGGCCGTCGACCGGCCGGCGGCGGAGGAGGCCTGGCGGGCCCACCTCGCGGGCCTCGCGCAGCCGACCCTGGTCGCAGCGGAGCGGCGGCCCGCCGCCGTGGAGCGTGCTCCGCTGCCGGTCCGCCGCCACGTCGAGATCGACCGGGGGACCACCGCCGCCCTGTGGGACCTGGCCGCACGACTCGGCGTCACCCGCTCGACGGTCGTCGCCACCGCCTGGGGCCTCGCGCTGCGCGGCCTCACCGGGGTCGACGACGTCGTGTTCGGGGCGACCGTCTCCGGGCGGCCCGCGGAGGTCGACGACGTGGACCGCATGGTCGGCCTGCTGCTCAACACGGTGCCGGTCCGGCTGACGGTGCGGCCGGGCGAGCGGGTCGCCGACGTGCTGCGGCGGGTCTTCGCCGAGCAGGGCCGGCTGACCGCGCACCATCACCTGGGGCTGGGCCGCCTGCAGCGCGCGGCGGGCCACCCGACCCTGTTCGACACGCTCTACGTGTTCCGCAACGCCCCGCGGAACGCCGCGCAGCGCCGCGAGGTGCTGGCCCGGCACGGGATCAGCACCGTGGAGGCCGTCGACGGGACGCACTACGCGCTGACCCTCGACGTCGACCCGGCCGGCGGCGACGACGGCGAGGCGCTCGTGATCGCGATCGAGTCCCGGCCGGACCTCGTGCCCGACGCCGAGGCCGCCGCCCACCTGGACCGGCTGGCCGCCGTGCTCCGAACGCTGACCGACCCGGACGCACGGGTCGCCGACACCGCGGTCCCGCCCGCCGGCACGCCGGTCGAGTTCGCGCCGCCGCGGGTGGCCGTGCCGGTGCCGGGCGAGCCCGGCGGCAGCGTCGACGCGCTGCTGCGCGAGCGGGCCGCTGCGACACCCGACGCCACCGCGCTCGTGTTCGGCGACACCCGGCACACCGCGCGCGAGATGGACGAGCGGGTCACCCGGCTGGCAAAGGTCCTCGCCGACCGCGGGGCCGGGTCGGGGGAGACGGTGGCGCTCGCCCTGCCGCGAACCGCCGACCACGTGGTCGCGATTTTCGCGGTGATGCGCACCGGGGCGGCGTACCTGCCGCTGAACCTGGCCGAGCCGGCCGCGCGGCGGGCCGAGCTGGTCGCCGACGCCGGCGCCGCGCTCGTCGTCACCACGCGGGCGGAGAGCGGGACCGCTGGGGTGGCCGAGGTCCTGCTGGAGGACGTCGCCGCCGTCCTCGACGGCACGGTCCGGGCCCCGGACCGCGAGGTCCCCGGGCCGACACACCCGGACCAGCCCGCGTACGTGATCTACACGTCGGGCTCGACGGGTCGGCCGAAGGGCGTCGTCGTGGGGCACCGCGGGCTCACCGCGATGTACCACAACCACGTCGCCGAGATCTTCGGGCCGACCGCCCGGGGCCGCGGCAGGCTGCGGATCGCGCACACCGTGTCGTTCTCGTTCGACATGTCCTGGGAGGAGCTGTTCTGGCTGCTCGCGGGCCACGAGGTGCACGTGATCGACGAGCGGGCGCGGCTGGATCCCGCCTCGCTCGTGCGGCACTACCGCGAGGTCGGCATCGACGTGGTCAACGTGACGCCGTCGTACGCCCGCGAGCTCCTCGCCGGCGGGCTGCTCGACGGCGAGCGGCATCCCGCCCTGGTGATGCTGGGCGGGGAGGCGGTGCCGCCGGAGCTGTGGACGCGGCTGCGCGAGCAGGAGGGCGTCGACGGCTACGACCTCTACGGACCGACCGAGTTCACGATCAACGCGATGGGCTCGCCGGTGCAGGGCAGCCCGACACCGTGCCTGGGCCGCCCGGTCCGCAACGCCCGCGCCCGGGTCCTCGACAGCGGGCTGCGCGAGGTGCCGGTCGGCGGGGTCGGCGAGCTCTACCTGTCCGGCGACGGCACCGCACACGGCTACCTCGGCCGGCCCGGCCTCACCGCGGCCTCCTTCGTGGCGGACCCGTACGGGAGCGGCACGCGGATGTACCGCACCGGCGACCTGGTGCGCCGCCGGCCCGACGGCGAGCTGCAGTACCTCGGCCGCACGGACGGCCAGGTCAAGGTCCGCGGGTTCCGGGTCGAGCTCGGCGAGGTCGAGGCCGCCCTGGCCCGCTGCCCCGGCGTGACCCGGGCGGCGGCCGCGGTGAAGGACGGCCGGCTGGTGGGGTACGTGATCGGCGAGCCGGTCGGCGACGTCCGGGCCGCGCTGCGGGAGACCCTGCCGGGTCACCTCGTGCCGTCCGAGGTCGTGTCCGTGGCGGCGATGCCGTTGACGCCCAACGGGAAGCTCGACCGCGCGGCGCTGCCCGCGCCGCCGCCGCAGCCCGCCGCCCGCGCGCCGGAGGACGACCGCGAGCGGGCGCTGTGCCGGCTCGTGGGCGAGGTCCTCGGCCTGCCCGCCGGGACGGTCGACCCCGAGGAGTCCTTCTTCGACCTCGGCGGCGACTCGCTCACCGCGATGCGGCTGGCCGGCGCGATCGAGCGGGACCTGGGCGAGGCGGTCGGGGTCGGGGCGCTGATGGCGCACCCGACGGTCGCCGAGCTCGCGGCCCTGCTGGGTGCCAGGGGCGAGGCACCGCGGGGCCGCGACCACGTCCTGACCCTGCGGCCGGGCGGCTCCGCGGCACCGCTGTTCTGCGTCCACCCGGCCGGGGGCTTCGCCTGGCCCTTCGCCGGGCTCGTGCCGCACCTGCCGGAGGACCGGCCGGTGCTGGGCCTGCAGCTGCCGAGCCTGTCCGGGGCGGACGTGCCCGAGCGGACGGTCGACGAGCTCGCCACCCGGTACGTCGCCACCGTCCGGCAGATCCAGCCCGCCGGCCCGTACCACCTGCTCGGCTACTCGTTCGGCGGCGTCGTCGCCCACGCGATGGCCGCGCAGCTGGCGGCCGCGGGGGAGCGGGTCGCCTTCACCGGGCTGCTCGACAGCCGCCCGCCGGGGCCGGACTACGCCGGTGCCGCGGTCGACGACGTCCAGGACCTGCCGGCCGAGGCCGGCGAGAACCTGCGCGCGGCCGTCCGCGCGGCCACCGCGACCTGCCTGCGCCTCGGCGCGGCGTCCGCTCCGGCCCGGTACGACGGGCCGGTCACCCTCGTCGAGGCCACGGGCGCCTCGACCGACGGGTCGACGGCGGACCCGGGTCCGCTCGCCGCGGCATGGCGGGGCATGCCCGGCAGCGGCGCACTCACCGTGCACCCGGTCCCGCTGGACCACGCCGGGCTGGTGTCCCCGGCGGGGTGGGCCCGCACCGGGCCCCTGATCGCGGCCGCGCTGTCGGCACCCGCCGACGGCACGGCCCGTGACACCGCGCCGACCAGCCGGGTCGACGCCGATCCCGCGACCCCCGGGTCGCCCTGATGAGAGGACCGAACTCTCCGATGTCCAGGCTGTTCCGGACGCCCCGCCGCCGGGGTGTCACGGCCTCCGGAGCCGTGACGGCCGCGGTGACCGCGCTGCTCGCGCTGGCCGGCTGCTCGTCGACCCCCACCGAGTCGGCGGGCCCCGCGCCCGCGGGTCCCCGCACGATCCAGACCGAGCAGGGCCCGGTGGAGGTGCCGGCCACGCCGCAGCGCATCGTGAACCTCTCCGGCGGGCTCGGCGGCTACCTCTACGCGGTCGACGCACCCGTCGTCGCCACGGACACGCGCGTCCTCGGCGTGACCGACCTCGACGGCGGGTTCCCCCCGGCCTGGGCGGACAAGGCGCGCGCAGCGAACACGCAGCAGCTGCCGGCGGGCGAGCAGCTCGACATCGAGGCCGTCGCGGCCGCGAAGCCGGACCTGATCATCGGCGGCGGCCAGGGCATCACCGCGGTGCAGGCCAAGGAGAACTACGCCACGCTCAAGGCCATCGCGCCCACGGTCCTCGTGCCGCAGTCGGCCACCGACTGGCAGCAGCAGCTGCGCCAGGTCGCCGACGCGGCCGGCCGCGGCAACCGGGTCGACGGCCTGATCCAGGGCTACGACGACAAGCTCGAGCAGGTCAAGGGCTCGATCCAGGTCCCGGCCGAGCCGTTCGCGATCCTGCTGTCGCTGCCGAACCAGAAGCCGTACCTGATCCCGGAGACCGCGGCGCTGCCCCAGCAGCTCACCGCGCTCGGCTTCACGATGGACGGCGTGCTGGCCAAGGCCGGCAACCCACCGCTCTACGGCAGCGGCGACTCGTTCGAGGTGAGCCCGGAGCTGCTGGGCAAGGTGGCCGACGCCCCGCAGGTGTTCGTGATCAACCTGTCCGGCCGCACCGTCGACCAGCTCGAGGCCGACCCGCTCTACGCAGCGCTGCCCGCCTTCCGGGCGGGCGCGGTCCACGAGCTCCCGGCCACCAGCTACCGGCCGGACCTCGACGGCGCCACGAACACCCTGACCGTGATCGACCAGGAGTTCTGACCCCATGAGACTCGGTGGGCTGGTGATCGACACCCTGTTGATCGATCCAGGGCCGCTGCGGTCGAGCCGGTCGTTCCGGTTCGCGTTCGCCGCACGGCTGGTGTCGCTGCTCGGGATCGGCCTGCTCGTCGTGGCCGTGCCGGCGCAGACCTATGCGCTCACCGGGTCCTCGCTGCACGTCGCCGGCGTCGCGACCACGACGGGTGTGGGCCTGTTCGTGGGCAGCATCGGCGGCGGCGTGCTGGTCGACCGGTTCGAGCGACGGCGGACCATCCAGCTGGCCCGGTCCGCCGCCGGCCTCGCCTTCGCAGTCCTCGGGGTGAACGCCCTGCTCCCCGACCCGTCGCTCGCGGTGATCTACCTGGCCTCCGCGGTCGACGGGCTGGCCGGCGGCCTCAGCGGCACCGCCCTGATGGCCGTCATCCCCACGATCGTGCCGCGGGACAAGCTCGCCGCGGCGGGGGCGCTCACCGCCCTCACCACCGACCTCGGGACCATCGCCTCCCCGGCGGTCGCCGGCGCGCTCATCGCCGCCGGCGGCATCGCCACCACCTACTTCGTCGCCGCCCTGGCCACCGCGCTGACGGTCGGTCTGATCCGCGGCATCGGGCCGTCGCCCGCGCCGGGGCAGACGCACGAGCGGCCGTCGCGGGCCCTTTCCACCGGCCTGCGCTACGCCGCCGGGCACCGGGTCGTGCGCGCGGTGCTCGTCGTCGGCCTGCTGACCATGCTGGTCAGCGGGCCGACGGTGCTGCTGCCCGCCTACGTCGACCAGACCCTCGACGCCGGGCCGCAGGTGCTCGGGCTGCTCTACGGTGCACCCGCCGTCGGAGCGGTGCTCGGCTCGCTGACCAGCGGCTGGACCGGCCGCGTCCGGCGCAGCGGGGTCGCCCTGCTCGCCGCGGTGGCGCTGATGAGCGTCGGTGTCGCGGTGCTCGGCGTGGCCGGGGGCGCGGTGGTCGCCTTCCTCGGCCTGGCCGGGCACGGCCTCGGCCGCGCGCTGACCGACATCCTGCGCTTCGCCGTGCTGCAGCAGAACACACCCGACGCGCTGCGCGGCCGGATCTCCAGCCTGTGGCAGGCCCAGGTCGTGGTCGGGACGTCCGTCGGGTCGATCCTCGCGGGCCTGCTCGGCCGCTGGTTCCCGCCCGACACCGCCCTGTTCGTCTACGGCCTGGGCGGCGTGGTCCTCGCCGCGCTGCTGGTCGCCGTCCTCGGCTCGCTGTGGCGGGTCACGAACGAGCCCCGGTCGATCGATCCGGAGGTGCCCGCATGACCGGGACCGCACTCGTGACCGGTGCGGCACAGGGGATCGGGGCCGCGGTCGCGGCCGCGTTCGCCCGCACCGGCACCCCCGTCGCACTGCTCGACCGCGACGAGGGCGTCGACGCCACCGCGGAGAAGGTCCGCGCCGACGGCGGCACCGCGCTCGCGCTCCTCGCCGACGTCACCGATCCGGCGGCCGTCGAGGCCGCGGTCGACCGCGCCGAGACGGAGCTCGGGCCGATCGCGGCCCTGGCCAACGTCGCCGGCGTGCTGCGCACCGGCGGCGTGCTCGACCTGCCCGACACCGCGCTCGCCGAGAGCCTCGCCGTGAACACCACCGGCGTCTGGAACACCGGGCGGGCCGTCGGTCGCCGGATGCTCGCCCGGCGCGCGGGGTCGATCGTCACCGTGGCCTCCAACGCCGCCGCCACGCCCCGCACCGGCATGGCCGCCTACTCCGCGTCCAAGGCCGCCGCGGCCGCGCTCACCCGGGCGCTCGGCCTCGAGCTCGCCCCGTCCGTGCGGTGCAACATCGTGTGCCCCGGCTCCACCGACACCCCCATGCTGCGCGGGATGTGGGCCGACCCGGTCGACGAGTCCATGAAGGACCGGGTCATCGCCGGCACCCCCGCCGAGTACCGCCTCGGGATCCCGTTGCAGCGCCTCGCCGATCCCGCCGACGTCGCCGACGTCGTCCTCTTCCTGGCGAGCGACGCCTCCCGCCACGTGACGATGCAGTCCCTCACCGTCGACGGGGGCGCCACGCTCGGCACCTGAGCCGGGCCGACCGGCACCCCCCAGCGCCCAGCCCCTCGCCTCCCCCACGAGAGGAACACACCGTGTCGACTCCAGCCCTGGAACGGCCGGCCCGGCCGGTGCCCCGGCACCGCGCGTCGGACCTGCTCGCCGCCTACCTTCCGGGCTCGTTCTTCCACTCCTCGACCCGCGGGACGCTGCTGGCCGACGGCGTGCACGCGAGCGTGCCGCCCGTCGCGGGACCGCGCGCCGACGCCGTCGCCGAGGCGCTCGACGCCGCCCGCGTCGCGGGCGTCCGGGATCCGCTCGTGGTCGGGGCCCTCGGCTTCGGCCCGGACGCCGAGTCGAGCCTCGTCGTGCCGGCCGTGGTGCGGCGGGCGGACCCGCTCGGCGCGGCCCCGCCCGCCGAGCCGGGGCTCGCCGGGTCGCTGCAGGGCTGGGCCGTGCGCCAGCGGCCCGCCCCCGAGGAGTACGAGGCCGGTGTCCGCCGCGCCCTCGCCCTGATCGAGGACGGCGGGCTGCGCAAGGTCGTCCTCGGGCGGTGCCTGGAGCTGACGGCCGGGCAGGAGGTGCCGGTCCCCGTGCTGCTGCGCCGCCTGGCCCGGGCCAACCCGACCGCGCACGCCTTCGCCGTCGACGTCACCGCACCCGGGGACCCGGCCACCCGCACCCTGGTGGGGGCCAGCCCGGAGCTGCTGGTCGCCCGGCGGGGGACCGAGGTCGTCGCGAACCCGCTGGCCGGGTCGGTGCCGCGGGTGCCCGGCACGTCCCCGGGGGCCGAGGCCGACAACCGTCGTCGGGTCGCGGCGCTGCTCGCCTCGGACAAGGACCGCCGCGAGCACGCGCTGGTCGCCGCGCAGGTCGGCGAGGTGCTCGGCCGGTTCTGCACCGACCTGCACGTCCCGGCCGAGCCGGAGGTCATCGGCACGCCGACCCTCTGGCACCTGTCGAGCCGGATCACCGGCCGGCTCCCGGCCGGTCCGGCGGTGTCGTCGCTCGCCCTCGCCGA
The DNA here is from genome assembly GCF_042658055.1 of Pseudonocardia lutea. Lineage (NCBI taxonomy): Bacteria > Bacillati > Actinomycetota > Actinomycetes > Pseudonocardiales > Pseudonocardiaceae > Pseudonocardia > Pseudonocardia lutea. Next base: position 6,102 of record NZ_JBHSQK010000120.1, on the reverse strand, counting down.
GGCCCTGCACCCCACGCCCGCGGTCTGCGGCGTGCCGGTGCCCGAGGCCCGGGCGGTGATCGCCGACCTCGAGCCGGTGGACCGCGGCTACTTCACCGGCCTCGTCGGTTGGACCGACCCGGCGGGCGACGGCGAGTGGGTCGTCACCATCCGCAGCGCCGAGGTCAGCGAGCGGACCGTCCGGCTCTTCGCCGGCGCCGGGATCGTCGAGGGCTCGCAGCCCGCGGCCGAGCTCGCCGAGACCAGCGCCAAGTTCCGGACCCTGCTGCGCGCCCTCGGGACGGAGGACGAGTGACCCTCCCCGACCTCGATCACACGCCCTGGCCCCCGGAGGTCGCGGCGCACTACCGCGCGGCCGGGTACTGGCGCGGGCAGACCTTCGGGTCGCTGCTCACCTCGCTCACCGCCGCCCACGCCGAGCGCCCCGCCGTGATCGGCGAGGAGACACGCTGGAGCTTCGCCGAGCTCGACGACCGCGCCCACCGGATCGCCGCCGGGCTCACCGACCTGGGGATCCGGCCGGGCGACCGGGTCGTCGTCCAGTTGCCGAACGTGCCGGAGTTCCTGGCGGTGATCTTCGGGCTGTGGCGGGCCGGCGCGTGGCCGGTGTTCGCCCTGCCCGCGCACCGCGGCTCCGAGCTGCGCCACTTCGCCACCCAGGCCGAGGCGGTCGCGATCGTGACGGTCGGCGTGCACGAGCGGCACGACCACGCCGCGACGGCCCGGGCGGTGGCCGACGCCGTGCCGTCCGTGCGGCACGTGCTGGTGATCGACAGGCCCGAGTGGGCCGAGCTGGCCGCGACCGCACCCCGCGAGCTGCCGGACCCCGACCCGGAGGGCGTGGCGTTCCTGCAGCTCAGCGGGGGCAGCACGGGGCTCCCGAAGCTCATCCCGCGCACTCACGACGACTACCTCTACAGCGTGCGGGAGAGCGCCCGGATCTGCCGGCTCCGGCCGGAGAGCGTCCACCTCGCGGCGCTCCCGGTGGCGCACAACTACCCGCTCAGCTCGCCGGGCGTGCTCGGCGCGCTGCACGCCGGCGCGGCCTCCGTCCTGGCCCCGCGGCCGGACGCGGACACCGCCTTCCGGTTGATCGAACGCGAGCGGGTGACGATCACGGGCGTCGTGCCGCCGCTGGCCGCGACCTGGGTGCAGGCGGCCGCCCGCACGGCCCGCGACCTGTCGTCGTTGGAGGTCCTGCTGGTGGGCGGGGCCAAGTGCGGGCGCGAGCTCGCCGCCCGGATCGGCCCGGCCCTGGGCTGCACCCTGCAGCAGGTCTTCGGCATGGCCGAGGGCCTGGTCAACTACACCCGGCTCGACGACCCCGAGGAGCTCGTCCTCGGCACCCAGGGCCGGCCGATCTCGCCCGACGACGAGATCCGCGTCGTCGACGGGCAGGACCGCGAGGTGCCGCCCGGTCGGACCGGGGCGCTGCTCACCCGCGGTCCCTACACGATCCGCGGCTACTTCCGCGCCGGCGCGCACAACGCGACCGCGTTCACCGCGGACGGCTTCTACCGCACCGGGGACCTCGTGCGCCGCCACCCGTCCGGGCACATCGAGGTCGTCGGGCGGGCGAAGGAGCAGATCAACCGGGGCGGGGAGAAGGTCGCGGCCGAGGAGGTCGAGGACCACCTCATGGCGCACCCGGGGGTGCTCGACGCCGCCGTCGTCGCCGTGGCCGACGAGTTCCTCGGCGAACGCACCTGCGCGTACGTGGTGCCCGCCGAAGGTGCCGCGCCGACCGCGCCCGAGCTGCGCAGGTTCGTGCGGCAGCGCGGGATCGCGGCGTTCAAGGTGCCGGACCTCGTGGAGATCGTCCCGGCCTTCCCGGTCACGGGGGTCGGCAAGACCAGCAAGCGCGAGCTGCGGGCGGCCCTGTCGGAGCTGGCCGCGCTCGCGTCCGACCAGAAGGGGTGAGCACCGTGTCCCTGCCCAGCATCCCCGCCTACGCGCTGCCCGGCGCGGCCGAGCTGCCCGCCGGGCGCGTCGACTGGCGGCCCGATCCCGACCGGTTCGCGCTGCTCGTCCACGACATGCAGCGCTACTTCCTGGCGCCCTACGCCGGCGCCCCCGTCCCGGAGGTCACCGCGAACCTCCGGGCGCTGATCGGGGCGTGCCGCGAACGTGGCGTCCCGGTCTTCTACACCGCCCAGCCCGGCCGGCAGCCCACCGCGGACCGCGGGCTGCTCACCGAGTTCTGGGGCGACGGGATCGGCGCGGTGATCGACGCCGACCCGCGGGCCGAGGAGGTCGTCGAGGAACTGGCGCCCGCGCCGGGCGACACCGTCCTCACCAAGTGGCGCTACAGCGCCTTCCAGCGCAGCGACCTCGCCGAGCGGCTCGCCGCCGCCGGGCGCGACCAGCTGCTGATCACCGGCATCTACGCGCACATCGGCTGCCAGGCCACGGCGCTGGAGGCCTTCATGCGCGACGTCGCCCCCTTCCTGGTGGCCGACGGCGTCGCCGACTTCTCCCGCGCGCGGCACGACCAGGCCTGCGAGTACGTCGCGCAGCGCTGCGGGGCCCTGACCACCACGGCCGACGTGCTCGCCGCGCTGGCCGCCGTCCCCGCCGGAGCAGCCCGATGAGCACGCTGACCGCCGCCCGCCTCCGCGCCGACGTCGCCGAGCTGCTGGCCTGCGACCCGGCCGAGATCGACCCGGACGAGGACCTCCTCGACCGCGGCCTCGACTCGGTGCGCCTGATGTCGCTCGTGGAGAGGTGGCGCGAGGCCGGCGCCACCGCCCTGGAGTTCCCCGACCTCGCCGAGCAGCCCGAGCTCGGGCACTGGATCACGATCCTGGAGGGAAAGGCATGAGCACCAACCCGTTCGACGACGCCGAGGGCACCTTCCGGGTGCTCGTCAACGACGAGGAGCAGCACTCGCTCTGGCCGGACTTCGCCGAGATCCCCTCGGGCTGGCGGTCGGTGTTCGGGCCCGACGGGCGCGAGGCGTGCCTGGCGTACGTCGAGGAGCACTGGACCGACCTGCGCCCGCGCTCGCTGCGCGAGGCGATGGACGGCGCGGGGGCTGCCTAATGCTGTTGTCAAGCGGCGGGTGCTCTGTAGTCGGGCTGGAACTCGGTTCGGGTGCGCAGCATGGCGTGGATGACGTTGACCCTGCGGCGGCCCAACGCGATGAGCGCTTGGTGGTGTCGTTTCCCTTCGGCGCGTTTGCGTTTGTAGAAGGCTTTCGACAGCGGGTCGTGTTTGATCGCGCAGAACGCGGACTGGTAGAAGACCCGTTTGAGCGCTCGGTTCCCGGCGTGGGAGCGGCGCAGGAAGTGCATCTTCCCGGACTGTTGCAGTACCGGCGCCAATCCCGCGGCCGAGGCGAGCGCGTCGGCGGTGGGGAATCGGTGCAGGCCGCCTGCCTCGGCGAGGAACTCCGCGGTCAGGGCGACCCCCATCCCGGGCAGGCTGCGGATGAGGGCCCCGTCAGGGTGGTCGTCGATGGCCTGGGTGATCTCGGCGTCGAGCTCGACGAGCCGCTCACGGGTGTGCAGCGCTTCCCCGGCGAGTTCGCGGACGAGTCGGGCGGCGGTGCTTTCGCCGGGCACGGTGGCGTGCTGGGCGTGCGCGGTGTCCAGTGCCGCGCGGAGGAGCCGGTCGACCTGAGTGCGTCGCAGCCCGACTGCCTGGCCCATGTGGGCGCGCAGCCCGTCCTCTCCGGCAGCGCGGATCTCGCTGGGTGTGATCGGTCCGGTCAGCAGCCACATCCCGGTCTTGGTGGTCGGGTCCACGGCGGCTTCGAGGCCGGGGTGGATGCTGGTGAGCAGGTCACGCAGCTTGCTGACTCGCCGGGTCTGGTCGACGACCAGCTCGCGGCGGCGCCCGACCAGCAGCCGCAGCACCGCGTCGGGCTCGGAGAGGGCCTCGACCGGGCGGAGCTGGTCGCGGGGGTCGTCGCTGCCGGCGCGCAGCCGGATCTGGTCGGCGATGACCTTGGCGTCGGCGGGGTCGGACTTGCGTTCTCCGCCGCGAGTGGCTCGTCGGGAGCGGTTGACCAGCAGGCCGGGAGTGTGGACCACGTCCGAGTCGGTGTCGAGCAGCATCGCGGTCAGCAGCCCGGCGATCCCGCCCAGGACGTCGATGCCGTAGGTCACCGGGCCGTGCTCGGCGGCGAGGTGTTCGACCTCGTCGATCATGGCAGTGATCGCGGTGGGGTCGTTGGGGACTTTGTGACTCGCCAGCTGCTTTCCGGTGGTCATGTCGACCACGCTCATCCAGTGCAGTTGTTTAGCCACGTCGATACCCACGGCCAGCGGCATCCGGACTCCTTTCTCCTGTTCCCGTCTGCGCAGTCCCGTTCCGCCGTCCATGCCCTACAAAGCGATGAGTCGCGGTGCCTAATCAGCGGTCAGAACAAGACGGTGGGGCGAGGGGCCAAGCCTCCGAAGCCATCAAGGGCAGCTGGCATGAAAACCATCCCCGCCCCACCCGCACTCCCACATCCTGGCCGAGAACGACCCGGACGAGGAGCACATCTGGAAGGTAGGGCGGCGTGAGGGGGACGGACGACCGGACCCGCCACCGCGAGCGGCTCGCCGAGGTGCGGGCCGGCAACGTGGCCGCGAAGGTGCCGTACCCGATCCGGATCCGGGAGATGGAGGTCCGCGGCACGCAGCGGATCGGCGCCGGGCTGGTCCGGGTCACCCTCGGCGGCGAGGGGCACGCCGGGTTCGAGAGCCACGCGCCCGACGAGCACGTCAAGCTGATCTTCCCGGACGAGGACGGCACACTGCGCCTGCCGGTGGAGAACGGCGTGATGCTCGACTGGCCGCGGCCCTTCCCGACCTCCCGCGAGTACACGGTGCGCCGCTACGACGCCGAGGCCGGCGAGATCGACCTCGACATCGCGGTCCACCCGGGCGGGCTGGGGTCGGACTGGGCGGAGGCGGTGCGGCCGGGGGAGCGGATCCACGTCGCCGGGCCGCCCGGCGGGTCGATCGTCCCGCACGCCTACGACCGCTACCTGCTCGCCGGCGACATCACCGCGCTCCCGGCGATCGCCCGCCGGCTCGAGGAGCTGCCCCGCACGGCGGCCGGGTGGGCGTTCGTCGAGGTCCGGGACGCCTCGGAGGAGATCCCGCTCGCGGCGCCGGAGGACGTCGAGATGCGGTGGCTGCACCGCGGCGAGGTGCCGGCCGGACGGTCGGACCTGCTGGAGCGGGCGGTCCGCGCGGTCCCGGTCCCGGACGGCGAGCGGCTCTACGTCTGGCTCGCGGGGGAGGCGACGACGCTGAAGCCCCTGCGCCGCTGGGTCACCCAGGACCTCGGGCTCGGCCCGGAGGACAGCGACGTCACCGGCTACTGGAAGCGGGGCGTCGCCGACTTCGACGAGGAGCACGACGACGAGCACGGGCACGGCCACGGGTGACGGACGGAGCAGGACGAGCGTGGACACGGTGACCGCGGGTGCGGGAAGGCGGGCGGCCCTGGTCCCGGAGCCCTCGCCGGAGCAGCTCCGCCACCGGCAGCGCGACGAGCGGGAGGGGCCCTCGGCCGCCGACGACCTCGTCGTGGTCCTGCGGCTGCGCGGTGTCCTCGACCCCGAGGCGCTGACCGCGGCGTGGCGGGACGTCCTGGAGCGCCATCCGGTGCTGCGCAGCGTGTACCCGGGGCCGGCAGCGGAGGCGCACGTGCTCCCCGCGGTGGCCGTCGCCCGGGTGCGGCGCCGCCCGGTCGCCCCCGGGACCGGCGAGGACGTGGTCGCCCGCGTGCTGGCCGCGCCCGCCGACCTGGCCGGGGAGGGGCCCGCCCGCGCCACCCTGCTGCGCGTCGCGCCCGAGGAGCACCTGCTCGTACTGGCGGTGCACCGGATCGCGATCGACGACCGCTCGGTGCGTCCCCTCCTGGCCGACCTGGCGGAGGCGTACTCGGCCCGGCGCGCGGGGCGGCGACCGCTGTTCACGGCGGTGCCGGCCTTCGCGGCGTGGGCGGAGGGCCGGGGCGGGCCGGCCGTCGTCCCGCCGCGCGAGCAGTGCACCGGGCCGGTGCCGCCGGCCGGGACGCGCCGGATCGTCGTCGAGCGCTCCCTGGCCGACGCCGTCGCCGCGCGCCTGGCCGCCCTGCGGGCCCAGGCCGGCGAACCGCCGG
>NZ_JBHSQK010000119.1:0-745 GCF_042658055.1 Pseudonocardia lutea | reverse complement strand
CCCTGCTCGACGACGACACCCTCGCCGCCGGCAGCGACCTCGCCGCCGAACTGCGCGGGCTCCGCGCCGGGAGCCACCCCGCGACCGGGCGCTGGCGCGCCGAGGTGGCGCGGCTCGCGCGGCTCGTCCCCGGGTCAGGGCCGGGGACGCGGCCGGCGCCCGGCGGCGGACGGGCGGAGGCCGCGCTGGTGGCGGGCCTGGCCCACCCGGAGCGGATCGCGCGGCGGCGGTCCGGGGAGGCGCCGGTGTTCCTGATGGCCGGTGGCACGGCCGTCGAGGTCGGCGACGCCGGGCTGGGGGCGCAGGAGTGGCTCGCCGTCGCGGTGGCCGACCGCACGCCCGGGGCGGCGCACGGGCGGGTGCGGCTGGCCGTGGCCGCCGACCGGGCCCTCGCCGAGGAGGTCGCCGCGGCGCTCCTCACCGAGGCCGAGGAGGTCGCGTGGGCCGACGGCGACGTCCGTGCGCGGCGGGTGCGCCGGCTGGGTGCGATCGTGCTGGAGGAACGGCCGCTGCGCGAGCCCGACCCGGCGCTCGTGCGCGAGGCGCTGGTCACCGGGCTGCGCGCCGAGGGCACCGGCCTGCTGCACTGGTCGGCCGCGGACCGGGCGTTGCGCGCGCGGTTGGCCTTCCTGCACCGCACGCTCGGCGAGGAGTGGCCGGGCGTCGCGGAGGAGGACGTGCTGGCCGGCACCGCCGACCCGGCGGGCTGGCTCTCCGCCCCGCTGGCCGCCGCCCGGCGGCGGGC
>NZ_JBHSQK010000118.1:0-29725 GCF_042658055.1 Pseudonocardia lutea | reverse complement strand
CGCCGCTCACGAGCTACACCACGCCATGGGGCGTCATCGGACCGGAACCCCCGACTCGCAGGACCGGAACCCCCGACTCGCGGGTGCCGGAACCCCCGACTCGCGGATGCCGGAACTCCCGACTCGCCGTCCCGGGTGCAGTTCCTGACCGATCTCGCGGCGCAACGGCCTGCGCCGTGACGGCCGGCGTTCCCGACCCCCTCCCGCTGATCCCGCTCGCCCTGTAGCGTGCGTCACCGTCGGAAGGAAATGACGATGACGTCACGTTCGCAGTCGTTCGACCACCCCCTCGCGGGCCTGCGCGTCCTCGAGGCCGGGGACACGCTGGCCGCCGCCTACGCGGGCCGGCTCCTGGCCGACCTCGGGGCGGAGGTCGTGCTGCTGGAGCCGTCGCAGGGCCACCCGTTCCGGACCCTCGGCCCGTTCCTGCAGTCGGTGCCCGACGCCGAGCGCAGCGCCTCCTTCGCCTACTTCCACGCGGGCAAGCGGTCCGTCACCGCCGCCGCCGACGATCCCGCGGTGCGCGCGCTCGCGGCCCGCGCCGACGTGCTGATCCGGTCCACCCGGGACGGCGCGGACTGGATCGGCGACGACCTCGTCGCGGAGATCGAGGCGGCCCGGCCCGCGCTCGTCGTCGTCGACGTCTCGACCTTCGGGCGCACCGGCCGCGACGGCCCGCACCCGACGAACGACCTGCTCGCGCTGGCCGCCGGCGGCCTGCTGTCGATCAACTCGACCACCCTGCGCGGCCCCGATCCGCTCCCCCTGCGCTACCGCGGCGAGCTGTCGAGCGTGCACGCGGCGTGCGGCGCCGTGCTCTCCCTGCTCGGCGCCCTGTTCGAGCGCCGGCGCAGCGGGCTGGGCCAGCGGCTCGACGTCTCGCTGCAGGCGTCGGTCGCCAGCGTGCTGGCCACGGCCATGTCGCGCTACCACTACACCGGTGAGCTGCCGGTGCGGCAGGGCAACCGCAGCGTCGGGCCGTGGGGCTTCTACCCCTGCAAGGACGGCACCGTGCTCATGCAGATCACGCGCGACGAGGAGTTCCGCCGCCTGGTCACCATGCTCGGCGACCCGGACTGGGGTTCCCTGGAGATCTTCGGGACGACCGCCGGGCGCGACGAGAACGCCGACGTCCTCGACGTGTTCGTCCGCGAGCACCTCGAGGGGTTCACCCTCGGCGAGTTCCTCGACCTCGCGCACACCCACCGCATCGCGGCCGCCCCGATCCACGGCGCCCGCGACATCCTGGAGTGGGACCATCTCGCCGCGCGGGGGTCGCTGCCCCCGGTCGCGCTGGGTGGTGCGCCGGGCGAGTCGCTGCCGGCCCCCGGGCGGCCGTGGCGGGTGGACGGCACCGTCCCGCCGCCCCGCGACCGCGCGCCGGCCCACGGCGAGGCCGCCGCGGAGTCGCTGTGGTCCGGCCCCACCGAGCACCCGGCCGGCTCGGGCACCCCGGCCGAACGCCCGCTCGAGGGGGTCCGGGTGGTCGACCTGACCTGGGTGTGGGCCGGCCCCTTCGCCGCGATGCAGCTCGCGCACCTGGGTGCGGACGTCGTGCGGGTGGAGACCGGGACGCGCCTGGAGACCACGCGCGGGCTCGGGCCGTACGCGGACGGGATCGTCGGGGTGGACCGCTCCGGCTACTTCAACCAGTACAACCAGGGCAAGCGGGGGGTGGCGCTGAACCTGAAGACCGCGCGCGGGATGGAGCTGCTGCGCGGGCTGATCGCGACCGCCGACGTCGTGATCGACAACATGAGCGCCGGCGCACTGGCCCGGATGGGGCTGCCGTACGAGACGCTCAAGGAGATCAACCCGCGGATCGTCGCCGTGTCGATGACCGGCTTCGGCGAGTCCGGCCCCTACCGGGACCGCACCGCCTACGGCTCGCTGATCGACGCGCTCAGCGGCATCGCGTCGTCCAACGGGGACGTCCGGGGTGGACCCACCGACCTGGTCATGTCCCTCCCGGACCCGATGGCCGGGATCACCACCGCGATCGCGACCGTGGCGGCGCTCTACCAGGCGCGGGCGAGCGGCGAGGGCGTGCGCGTCGAGACGGCGATGTTCGAGGCCTGCCTCGCCGCGTTCCCGTGGCCCGTGCTGTTCGGCGGGGCCACCGGCGGCGAGGTACCCGTGCTCGGCAACCGCGACGAGCTGGCCGCCCCGCACGGGACCTTCCGCTGCGCGGGCGAGGACGAGTGGGTGGCGATCGCCTGCGAGGACGACGCGCAGTTCGCCGCCCTGGCCGTGGTGCTCGGCGCCCCCGAGCTGGCCGACGACCCGCGGTTCGCCAGCCTGGCGGCCCGGCGCGTGCACGAGGACGCGCTCGAGGCGCTCGTGACCGCGTGGACCTCGCAGCGCACCCCGGCCGAGGCGGCGCGGGCGTTGCAGGCCAAGGGCGTCGGCGCGGAGGCCGTGGCCCGGGTCGACGAGGTCTACCGCTCCCCCGTCCTGGAGGCCCGCGGGTTCTTCCCGGAGACCGTGCACGCGGTGATCGGCACCCGCCGGCTGCCCTCGGTCGGGTGGCTCGCCTCGCGGAGCGCGATGGGCCCGCAGGGCGCCGCCCCGGCGCTGGGCCAGCACACCCGCGAGGTGCTCGGGGAGATCCTCGGCCTGTCCCCGGCCGAGCTCGACGCGCTGGAGCGGGAGGGCGTCACGGTCTGAGGAGCGGCCGGCGGGCTGTGCCACGATCACCCCCATGACCGACGCGACGACGCGGGCCGGGGAGCTGCGCGAGCGGTACTCCCGGCCGGACCTCTGCCTGGCCACGGAACTGTGCGACCGGCACCCGGCCGGGGACGTGGCGGCCACGCTGGTGGCCGGGGACCTGTCGGCCGTCGATCTCACCTACGGCGAGCTGCGCGAACGGTCCGAGCGGCTCGCCGCCGGGCTCGCCGGGCTCGGCGTCGGGCCGGGCTCGCGGGTGGCGACGCTGCTGCCCAGGACCGCGGACCTGCTCGTCACGGTGCTGGCGGTGGTGCGCCTCGGCGCGGTGTACGTGCCGCTGTTCACCGCCTTCGCCCCGCAGGCGATCGCGCTGCGGCTCATCGCGTCCGGGACGTCCGTCGTGATCACCGACGGGAACCAGCGGCCGAAGCTCGATCCGGGCGAGGACATCCCGGCCGACGCGCCGTGGACCGTCGTGACGGTCGGGTCGGCGGAGTGGGAGCGGCTCGCCGGCGCGGCCCCCACCGGTGCGCCCGCGGCCGTCGGCGGCCCCGACGCGGCGATGGTGCAGCTCTACACCTCGGGCACCACCGGCAAGCCCAAGGGCGTGATCGTCCCGGCGCGGGCGCTGGCGTCGATGGTCGCGTACCAGGAGCTGGCGCTCGACGTCACCGCCGACGACGTGTTCTGGAACGCCGCCGACCCGGGCTGGGCCTACGGGCTCTACTACGCGCTGCTCGCCCCGCTGGCCACCGGCCGCCGCACGCTGCTGCTCGACGCCGGCTTCTCCGCGCGGACCACCTGGGAGGTGCTCGGCCGGTTCGGCGTCACCTCCTTCGCCGCCGCGCCCACCGTCTACCGCGGGCTGCGGGCCTCCGGGATCGTCCCGCCCGAGGGGCTGCGCCTGCGCACCTGCTCCAGCGCGGGCGAGCCGCTGAACCCGGACCTGGTGACGTGGGGCCGCGAGGTCCTCGGCGTGGAGGTGCGCGACCACTACGGGCAGACCGAGCTCGGGATGGTCGTCGCGAACGCCTGGCACCCGGACCTGCGCGCCGAGATCCGGCCCGGCTCGATGGGCCGCGCCCTGCCGGGCTTCCGGGTCGCCGTGCTCGCCGACGACGCCGAGCAGGAGGTCGCGCCGGACACCCCCGGCCGGGTCGCGCTCGACGTGCCGGCGAGCCCGCTGCTGTGGTTCGACGGCTACGCGGGCGGGGTCCGCGGCGACCGGTTCAGCGAGGACGGCCGCTGGTACCTCACCGGCGACGCGGGCCGCGCCGACGCCGACGGCTACCTGTACTTCTCCGCCCGGGACGACGACGTGATCATCATGGCCGGCTACCGGATCGGCCCGTTCGACGTCGAGTCGGTGCTGTCGACCCACCCGGCGGTCGCGGAGGTCGCCGTCGTCGGCATGCCGGACGAGCTGCGCGGCGAGGTGGTCGAGGCGTTCGTGGTGCTGCGCGAGGGCGCCGAGGCGGGCCCGGACCTGCCGGACGAGCTGGCGCGGCTGGTGAGGACCCGCTACGCCGCGCACGCCTACCCGCGCCGGGTCCACGTCGTCGACGCCCTGCCCAAGACGCCCAGCGGCAAGGTGCAGCGGTTCCTGCTGCGGCAGCGGGGACGCTAGGCCCGCACCGGGACCGGCAGGGCGGTCGGCACCCCGAGCGGCAGGATCGTCAGCCGGTCGGCCAGGCCGGCCTCGGCGAAGGCGCGGTTCAGGGTGCCCGGGCCCTCGGTGAAGTGCAGCCAGCCCTCGCTGTGCACCGGCAGGATCCGGGCGGTGTCGAGCGCCCGGGCGGCGAGCACCGCGTCGGCCGCGGTCAGGGTGAGCGCCTCGGGCCGGTCGGGGCGGCGGGCCGCGCCGCAGAACAGCACGGCGAGGTCCACGCGCGGGACCCGCTCGGCGACGGCCTCGACCACGCCGACGGAGGCGTTGTCCCCGGAGACGTAGACGGTCGTCCCGTCCGGCGCGCCGAGCACGAAGCCGGTGACGGGCCCGGAGAAGGCCTCGGCGCCGGGCGGCCCGTGCCCCGCCGGCTCGGCGGTCACGACCAGCGGTCCCGACGGGGTCGGGACCTCGACGGAGACCCACGGCGCCAGGCCCTCGACCCCGGCGATCCGCGCGGCGGCGGCCGGGGTGGACAGCACCCGCCCGGCCTCGCCGAGCAGCGCGCGACCGGACGCGTCGAGGTTGTCCGGGTGCTGGTCGTGGGACAGCAGGACGAGGTCGACGCGGCCGACGTCCTCCCGCGGCACGGCGGGGCCGGTGAGCTTGCGCAGCACGCGGCCGTCGCCGAGCGGGTGGTCGCCGGGCGGGTCGAAGGTGGGGTCGGTGACGAGCCGGAGGCCCGCGAGGTCGAGGACGAGGGTCGGGCCGCCGACGTGCAGCGCGGTGAGGGTCATGCCCTCATCCCAGTCCCCCCGGCGGCCGCGTTCCAGTGGCCCGCGGGTCGACGGTCGCTCACATCGGGCCAGGTCGGGCCTACGCTGGCCCGGTGCCCCACGCGATCGCGGTCCTGGCCTTCCCGGGGATCAGCCCGTTCCACCTCTCGGTGCCCACGCTGGTGTTCACGGCCGAGCTCGGCGGCCGCCCGCTGCCGGGCTACCGGGTCACGGTCTGCGCGGTCGAGCCCGGCAGCCTGCCGACGCGCGCCGGTTTCGACCTCGCCGTGCACCACGGGCTCGAGGCGGTGGCCGAGGCCGACACCGTCGTCCTGCCCAGCTGGGACCCCGATCTCCCGGTCGCCCCGGCGCTGGGCGAGGCGTTGCGCGCGGCGCACACCCGCGGCGCCCGCGTCGTCGCGCTCTGCCTCGGCGCCTTCGCGCTCGCCGGGTCCGGCCTGGTCGAGGGCCGCGAGGTGACCACGCACTGGCACGCCGCCCCGCTGCTCGCGGCGCGGTACCCCGGCATCCGGGTCCGCTCGGACGTGCTGTGGACGGACCTCGGCGACGTGGTGAGCTCGGCCGGCACCGTCGCCGCCCTGGACTGCTGCCTGCACCTGGTGCGCCGCGACCTCGGCGCCGCGGTCGCCGGTGAGGTGGCCCGGCGGCTGGTGATGGCCCCGCACCGGGACGGGTCGCAGGCCCAGTCCGTCCGCACCCCGGTGCCCGACGACGACGGCCCGGACGAGATCGCCGAGGCCATGGCCTGGGCGCGGTGGCGGCTGGACCGGCCGCTCGACCTCGACGCGTGGGCCGACGGCGCGCGCATGTCGCGGCGTACGTTCACCCGCCGCTTCCGCGAACGCACCGGGGAGAGTCCCGGCCGCTGGTTGCTGCGCCAGCGCCTCGAGCTGGCCCGCACGCTGCTGGAGACCACCCAGCTGCCGATGGACGAGGTCGCCGAGCGCTCCGGGCTGGGCTCCTCCGCCTCGCTGCGCCGGCACTTCCGGCAGGTCCTCGGCACCAGCCCGCGCCGGCACCGCGACCAGTTCGCCGAGGTCACCCCGGTCCAATGCTGAGCACGGGCTCCCGCGCGGCGCCCTCAGCCCGGCCGCCCCCTCCAGGCCTCCACGAGCAGCTCGTGGCTGCGGACCCGGTCGGCGTGGTCGCTGGTGATCGTGGTGACCAGCAGCTCGTCCGCGCCGGTCACCCGGGCCAGGGTCGCGAGCTTCTCGCACACGGTGTCCGGCGCGCCCACGAACTGGGTGTCGACCCGGTCCGCCACCCCGGCCCGCTCCTCCGGCGTCCACTCGCGGGCCCGCGCCTCGGCCGGCGTCACGTACGGCCGGGCCCCGCCGCCGGAGCGGATCTCGAGCACCCACTGCCCGTACGGCGCCGCGAGCTCGCGGGCGCGGGCGTCCGTCTCCGCGACGACGACGTCGGCCGACACGATCACGTACGGCTCGGCCGCGCGACCGGGCCGGAAGGCCTCGCGGTAGGCGGCGACGGCGTCGAGCACGAGGTGCGGCACGAGGTGGTAGCTCACCGCGAACGGCAGCCCGTACTCGCCCGCCACCCGGGCGCTCTCCCCGGGGGTCGAGCCGAGGACGACGATCTCGACGTCCGCCCCCTCGGCGGGGGTGACGTGCAGCGGCTCGCCCCCTGGACCGCGGGCCGTGCCGGCGAAGTAGCCGAGGATCTCGCCGACCTGCCGGTGGTAGTCCGGCGGCTCCTGGTCGGGGTCGAAGCCGAGCAGCTCGGCGAGGCAGCCGTACAGCGCGAGGTCCGACGGGACCTTCCCCGGCTTCGGCAGCAGCAGCCCGTCGACCGTGCGGCTCTCCGGCGCCCGCCCGCCCCTCCGGCCGGTGGGACCGTGCCGGATCAGCCGCAGGATGCGGTGCAGGTCGAAGCGCCCGAGCCCGACGTCGACCCGCCCGGGATGGACCGCGGCCACGGTTCCGAACTGCTCCGCGACCTGCACCGGCCGGGTGTGCGGGAGCTGCACGGCACCGGAGCCCACCCGGATCCGCTCCGTCGCCGCGGCGATCAGCGCGACCAGGACCGGCGTCGACGCCGACGCGACGCCCGTGGCCAGGTGGTGCTCGGCCACCCAGTAGCGGTGGTAGCCCGCCCGCTCCGCCGCCCGCGCGAGGTCGATCGAGTTGCGCAGGGCGTCGCCGGCCGTCCCGCCCGCGGGCACCGGTGAGAGGTCGAGGACCGACAGCGGGAGCCTCACCGGCGGGTCCCGTCGGCGAGCCCGTCGACCACCTCGGTGAGCACGGCCGCCCACCGGTCCGGCGCCTCCACCGGCGAGAAGTGCCCGACGCCGTCGAGCGGGCGCAGGTCCACCTTCTCGAACCAGTCGTCGAGCCGGTCGCTCCAGGCGCGCGGGAACAGCGGATCGTGCTCGGGCCAGAGCACGGTGGTCGGCACCGCGACCCGGCGAGCGGGCGGCTCCTCGGCGAGCGAGCGCGCGATCGTCCCGGAGCCGCTGCGGTACCAGCCGATCGAGGCGGTGAACGCCCCCGGCGGCGAGTACAGCGCGGTCAGCCGGTCGAGCCGCTCCTCCTCCACGGTGAAGTCCGGCCCGGACCAGTGGTCCCAGAAGTGCCGCAGGTAGGCGCGCACGGCGTCGGGCCGGCCGTCGACCACCTGCTCGGGCAGCCCGAGCCGGTGGAAGTGCTGGTACCAGAACTCGGCCGCGGCCGCGGGCTCCAGCACCCGGCGGCCCGCACCCGGCAACGGCGGGGCGACGACCAGGGCGGCGACGCGGTCCGGGTGCTCGGCGGCCAGCGTCTGCGCCACCCGGCTGCCCACGTCGTAGCCCGCCACCACCGCACGCGCGAGCCCGAGCTCGTCGAGCAGCGCGAGCACGCCGCCGGCCTGGCCCGCCGCCGCCACGTCGCCCCCGGGGTGCCTGTCCGACTCGCCGAAACCGCGCAGGTCCGGCCACACCACGTCCGCCCTGCCCGCCTCGGCGAGCAGGTGCGCGACCGCGGCCCAGTCGCCGCGGTCGCCCGGCCAGCCGTGGAGCGGCAGCACCGGGCGCCCGCGGCCGGCCCGCTCGTAGGCCAGCGCGTAGCCCTCCGCGTCCGGTGTGGTCCGTGTCGTCCCTGCCACACCTCGGACCTTACGGTGCCGCCTCCGCGTCGTCTTCCGTCCGAGCCGCGGTTAGGGTCGGTGTCGTGGTCCCCGGGGTACTGAGGCTCATGCTGACGCAGCGGCGGTGGATCGACCGCTGCCTCGTCACGACCACCGGCTGTCGCGCGCGCTGACGCACGCACCCCTTCTCTCGACCCACCAGGGAGAGCTGTCGGATGACCCCCCTGCACCTCGCCGTCGCCCTCGAGGGCACCGGCTGGCACCCCACCTCGTGGCGCGAGCCCGAGGCCCGCCCCACCGCGCTGTTCGACGCGGGCTACTGGGCCGACCAGGTCCGCGAGGCCGAGCGCGGCCTGCTCGACCTGGTCACGATCGAGGACGGCTTCGCCCTCCAGTCCTCGCGCCCTCATCAGCCCGACGAGCGGACCGACCAGGTCCGCGGCCGGCTCGACGCGCTGCTCGTCGCGGCCAGGGTCGCGCCGCTGACCTCGCACGTCGGGATCGTGCCGACCGCGATCACCACCCACACCGAGCCCTTCCACTTCTCGAAGGGCATCGCGACCCTGGACTACGTGAGCACCGGCCGGGCGGGGGTGCGCGTGCGGGTGTCCACCCGGCCGGACGAGGCCGCGCTCGTCGGCCGGCGGGAGATCCGCCGGGAGGACGCGCCGGAGCTGTTCGACGAGGCCGCGGACTGGGTCGAGGTCGTCCGCCGGCTGTGGGACAGCTGGGAGGACGACGCCGAGATCCGCGACGCGGCGACCGGCCGGTTCGTCGACCGGGACAAGCTGCACTACATCGACTTCGAGGGCCGGTTCTTCTCGGTGCGCGGCCCCTCGATCACCCCGCGACCCCCGCAGGGCCAGCCCCTGGTCGCCGCGCTCGCGCACCGCGACCACGCCTACCGCCTCGTCGCGCGCTCCTGCGACCTCGGCTTCGTCACCCCGCAGGAGACCGCGGACGTCGCCCCGATCCTCGCCGAGATCCGCCGCGAGCAGGAGGCGGCGGGCCGGGCGGAGGAGCCGCTGCACGTGCTCGGCGACGTCGTGGTGTTCCTCGACGAGAGCGCCGAGGCCGCGCGGGACCGCAAGGGCCGCATGGACACCCGGCTCGGTCGTGAGCTGATCAGCGACGCCCGGATCCTCGCGGGCACCCCCGCCGAGCTGGCCGACCTGCTGTTGGAGTGGCAGGAGGCCGGGCTGGCCGGCGCCCGGCTGCGCCCCGGCTCCGTGGACCACGATCTCGCGCAGATCACCCGCGGGCTGGTCCCCGAGCTGCAGCGCCGCGGCGCCTTCCGCACCGCCTACGAGGCCGACACCCTGCGCGGGCTGTTCGGCCTCGACCGCCCCGCCAACCGCTACGCCGCCTGAGCGCCGGGAGGACATCGCATGTCGCGCAAGCAGATCCACCTCGCCGCGCACTTCCCCGGCGTCAACAACACCACGGTGTGGAGCGACCCGGAGGCCGGCAGCCACATCGAGTTCGACTCGTTCGTCCACTTCGCGCGGACCGCCGAGCGGGCGAAGTTCGACTTCCTGTTCCTCGCCGAGGGCCTGCGGCTGCGCGAGCAGGGCGGGGAGATCTACGACCTCGACGTCGTCGGGCGGCCGGACACGTTCACGGTCCTGGCCGCGCTCGCCGCCGTCACCGACCGGCTCGGGCTGGCCGGGACGATCAACTCGACCTTCAACGAGCCCTACGAGGTCGCGCGCCAGTTCGCCTCGCTCGACCACCTCTCCGCGGGTCGCGCGGCCTGGAACGTCGTGACCTCGTGGGACGAGTTCACCGGCGAGAACTTCCGCCGCGGCGGCTTCCTGCCGCAGGAGAAGCGGTACCTGCGCGCCAAGGAGTTCCTCGCCGCCACCTGGGAGCTGTTCGACTCCTGGCGGGGCGACGAGATCGTGGCGGACAAGGAGTCCGGCGAGTTCTGGCGGCCAGCCGGCGACTTCGCGATCCGCTCGGACCAGTTCGCCATCCACGGGCGGTTCCCGGTGCCGCGCAGCCCGCAGGGGCGACCGGTGATCCTGCAGGCCGGGGACTCCGAGGAGGGCCGCGAGTTCGCCGCCTCCGGCGCCGACGCGATCTTCACCCGGCACGGCACGCTCGAGGCGGGCCAGGCCTTCTACGCCGACGTGAAGGGCCGGCTGGCGAAGTACGGCCGCTCCCCCGACGACCTCAAGATCATGCCCGCGGCCACGTTCGTCCTGGGCGACACCGAGGCCGAGGCGCAGGAGAAGGCCCGGCACGTCCGGTACCAGCAGGTCAGCCCGGCCACCGCGATCAAGTTCCTCGAGCAGCTGTGGAACCGGGACCTGTCCGACCACGACCCGGACGGCCCGCTGCCCACGGTGGACCCGGTCGTCGGCGAGAACACGATCTCCCGCGGCCGCGCGAGCGTGCGGATGTACCGGGACCCGATCGCGACCGCGAACGAGTGGCGCGAGCTCGCCGAGGCCAAGCACCTGAGCACCCGCGAGCTGATCATCGAGGTGACCGGCCGGCAGAACTTCATCGGCACCCCCGGCCGCGTCGCCGAGCTGCTCGACGAGTTCGTGCAGGCCGACGCGTCGGACGGGTTCGTGCTCGTCCCGCACATCACCCCCGGCGGGCTCGACGGGTTCGCCGACACCGTGGTGCCGCTGCTGCAGGAGCGCGGGGTGTACCGCAGCGACTACGAGGGCACCACGCTGCGCGAGCACCTCGGGCTGAAGTCCGCGCCGACCACCACGACGACGGACCTCGGGACCGCCGTCGCGGAGTGAGGGGTCAGCGCCCGTGCTGGCCGTCGTCGACCTGGATCACCGTGCCGGTGACCAGCTCCGACGCCGGCGAGCAGAGGTACAGCAGGGTGCTGTCGAGCTGCTCCGGGGCGCCGAGGCGCTTGCGCGGGAAGGGCTCCGCCAGGCCGTCGGCGTCCGTGTGCAGGCGATCGATCATCCCCTCCATCATCTCGGTGAGGAAGGCGCCGGGGGCGATGCCGTTGACGTTGATCCGGTACCGCGCCCACTCCACGGCCAGCACCTCGGTCATCCGGTTCAACGCGGCCTTGCTCACCGAGTAGAGCGCCGCGGCGCCGGTGTGCCGGTAGTCGAAGGCGGCCATGGAGGAGATGTTGACGATCCGGCCGGGCCGCTCGGCGGCGATCAGCCGCCGGCCGACCTCGGTCGCCAGCAGCCAGGGACCGCGGACGTTGGTGTCGAGCACGGCGTCGACGACCTCGAGCGGCATCCGGTGGGCGCGCTTCGCGTCGGGGACGCCGGCGTTGTTCACCAGGATCGTGACCGGGCCGAGCTCGGCCTCCACGCGGTCGACCGCGCCGGGGATCTCCTCCGCCCGCGAGACGTCGAGCTGCACCGGTAGGCACCGGCCCCCGGCGGCCTCGATCTCCTTCGCCAGCTCCTCCAGCCGCTCCACCCGACGGCCGGCGGCCGCGACGGCGGCGCCCGCCCCGGCCAGGACCTCGGCGAAGCGCCGGCCGAGACCGGACGTCGCACCGGTGACGAGGGCGACCTGGCCCTCGAGCTCACGGGACACGGGCACACACCTCACGGGCGTCGGCGACGGGGGCGGACCGACGCTAGGCGGCGGCGAGCGATCTTGTCAAACGTTCGTTCAGATCACGGCGGTTCAGCGGCATCAGGAGGTCGTGGCGTCGGTCCGGGTTCGCGACGGACCGGCCCCCGTCGCGCGCCGCGGCGTCGTCGAGGATCACCGCGCTCCCGGTGGCCGGGGCGGCCGCACGGACCCGCACGGGACCGGCGCCCGGCGGAGGACGGCCCGCCGACCGGTCGACGGACCTTGCCCGCCCGTCCCGGGCGTCCGTACCGTGCGGCGACGGGCCGTCGACACCTTCTGCGGCCCCCGGCCGACGGGAGGCCGCCAGGATGCCCGAACCGTCCGACGTCCGCAGGACCCGCCGCGCGGTGGTCGGGGTCCCGCGGTCGCTGCACGAACGGCTCGTCGACGTGCTGCGCGACGTCCGCTACCCGGCGGAGCGCTGGGAGATCATCGCCGGGGCCGCCGCCCGGGGCGCCGACACGGTGACGGCCTACCGCCTCGCCCGGCTGCCCTACCGCACCTACCCGGACCTCGACGCCGTGCTCGCCGGGGTGTTCGCGGGGCGGGCGGCGGTGCCGCGGCCGGGGCCGGTCGAGCCCGCGTAGGGCCCGGTCCGACCGCTCAGGGCCGCGGCACCTCCCCCGACGCGACCACCCCGCCCGTCGCGTCGGCTATCCGGACGCTCGCGACGGCGTCGGGCGGGCGCGCCACGCCCCACCACTCCGTACCGCCCTCGGCGTCGTAGACGGTGGAGGCGGCCACCGTGCCGTCCTTGCGGAGGAGGTCGCAGGTCAGCCGCCCGGGGCGCGGCACGTCGAGGTAGACCGAGAGGAGGTCCGGTCGTGACCGGTCGACCAGGACGTCGCCGACGTGCCGGTCGCCCACCAGCAACGGGGCGGCGACCACGGGGGCACCGGGCGTGCCCGTGCTCGCCGACCCGGCGAGCCAGCCGAGCGCGAACACGGCCCCGACCAGCGCGGCCGCGGCGGCCACCCGGCCCCACCCGGGCAGCCGGCGGGGCGGCCGCACCGGCCCGATCCGGCGCAGCACCCGCTCCTCGAACCCGGCGGGCGGCTCGACCGGCGGGACGAGCGCACGCAGCCGGTCGTGCAGGCCCGCGAGCCCGGCCACCTCGTCGCGGCAGGGCGGGCACCGCTCCAGGTGGGCGAGCGCCTCGGCGCGTTCGTGCCCGTCGAGCAGGCCGAGCGCGAGCTCCGGGGCGAGCTCCCGGCAGCGGGTGCAGTCCGAACCGCTCACGACGGGCCCCACTTCGGCTCCAGGGCCGTGGCCAGCCGCAGCATGGCCGTCCGGATCCGGGTCTTCGCCGTGCCGACCGGGATGCCCTCGCTCTCGGCGACCTCCCGGGCCGTCAGCCCGCGGAAGGCGGCGAGGACCAGGGCGCGGCCCTGCTCGGCGGGCAGCGCGCGGATCGCGGCCCGCAGCTCCGCGGCGGACTCGGCGGCGAGGGTCGCCCGCTCCGGCCCGTCCGGGGCGGCGCCGAGCACCTCCTCGAGATCCAGCGGGTCGACGGGCGCGGCGCGGCGGGCCCGCACGGCGTCGACGGCGAGGTGGTGGGTGATCGCCGTCAACCAGGTCGTGACCGAGCCGCGGCGGGGGTCGAACACCGCGGCGTGCCGCCAGGCCCGTTCGAAGGCCTGCTGCGCGACGTCCTCGGCCTGGCGGGGATCGCCGAGCACGGCCATCGCCGCGCCGAAGACCCGGCTCTGGAAGCGCCGCACGAACGCGACCGACAGCTCGGTGTCGCCCGCGGCCAGGCCGGCGAGCAGCAGGTCGTCGGGGAACCCGTCGACCGGCCCGGCCCGCCACGCCATCGTTCGTTCCTCTCCCCCCGGCCCCGGGCTGCTCAGCCCCGGGCCCGGCCCGCGGCCAGTGACCAGACCAGGACCCACACCGCTCCCACCAGGCAGATCATGGCGAGGGGCACGTGCACCGCCATGACCCCGTGGCTGCCGAGGTAGGCCTGGAGGAAGGTCACCACGAACAGGGCGGCGGCCAGGACCGCCGGCCACCACGGTCCGCCCGTCGAGCGGACCACGAGGAACGCGGCGATCGCGGTCAGCCCGGTGAGCACGTGCACCACGACCGCGCCGCCGGCGTGCAGTGCCTCGGCGGCCCCGCTGCGGGACAGGATCTCCCCCGCGCTCGCCCCTTGCACCACGATGACCAGGACGGACAGCGCGGCCAGGACGCGCAGCAGGTTCAGGACCGCCGGAGAGACGGCGGACGCGGCGTGCGAGCGGGTCATGGGGCTCCTCTCGTCGGCCGGACTCCCCGGCTCCGGTGCTACGGCGGGGCGGGCCCGCGGGATTGCCCCGGCCCCCGATCGTGACCCTCCCGTGACCTTCGCGCGAGGGGCCGACCGGGAGGTCGCCGCCGGGGGAATGCGTGTTTCGGCGGGTCCCCGCCGTCACGCCGGCGACGGGTGGAGCGAGTCCCCGGGCGAGGCGGTGCGACCACACGGGGAGAGGCCGACATGGACGATCCGGTGCCGGGGCACTACGGCACGCTGATGGCGATCGCGCGCGGCTACCAGCGCTCGCAGGCCCTGGCGGTCGCGGCGGAGCTGGGCGTCGCGGACCTGCTCGCCGACGGGCCGAGGCCCGCCGCCGATCTCGCCGCGGCCACCGGGACGCACCCCGACGCGCTGTACCGGCTGCTCCGGGCCCTGGCCGCGATCGGCGTGTTCGCCGAGCACGACGACCGGCGCTTCTCGCTCACCGCCATGGGCGAGCTGCTGCGCCGGGACCACCCGCACTCGCTCGACCCGGCGGTCCGGATGTTCTGCGCGGGCTACGAGTGGCGGGCCTGGGGCGAGCTCGGGCACAGCATCCGCACCGGCGAGAGCGCCGCCCGGCAGGCCCTCGGCACCGACATCTGGGAGTACCGGCGCCGGCACCCGGAGGAGGCCGAGGTCTTCGACGCGGCGATGCGAACCATGGCCGCCTCCTACGCCGACGCGATCCTCGCCGCGCACGACTTCGGGCGGTACGGAGTGGTCGCCGGCGTCGGCGGCGGTACCGGCGTCCTGCTCGCGGCGATCCTGCGCGCCCACCCCGGCGTCAGGGGGGTCCTGGCGGAACAGCCGCACGTCCTCGAGCGGGCGCCGGCCGTGCTCGAGGCCGCCGGCGTCGCGGACCGCGTGAAGCTGGTCGGGTGCGACTTCTTCGCCGCGGTGCCGTCCGGCGCCGACGCCTACGTCCTGCTGCGCGTCCTGCACGACTGGTCCGACGGCGACGCCCTCACCATCCTGCGGCGCGTGCGGCAGGCGCTGCCGGCCTCGGCGCGGCTGCTGGTGGTCGACGGCGTCGTCGGGCCGCCCGGCGAGGACGCCCTGACCAAGTTCCTGGACCTGATGATGCTCGTGTCGGCGGGCGGGCGGGAGCGCACCGAGGACGAGTGGACCGCCCTGCTGGGCGACGCGGGGTTCGCCGTCGAGGCCGTCGTCCCCGCCGGGCCGGGGCGCTCCGTGATGGAGGCCGTGCCCGTCGGCTGACTCCCGGGAAGGACCCGGGCGAGCGGGTCGTCCGCGACCTCACGACAGCGGTCCTGGTGCCACCGGACGCGTCGGGGTCGTGGGACCGGTGGCCTCCCGCGCCGGGTTGCCCTCCCAGCGCGCGCCCGCCGGGACCTCCTCCCCCTTCATGACGAAGGTCCCCGCCTCGAGCTCGGCACCCTGGCCCACCGTCACGCCGTAGTGCACGAAGGCGCCGGTACCGAGGGTGGCACGGGCCTCGACGGTGCTGCGGTCGGACTTGAACGCCCCGTCCTCCTGGGAGTGGCACTGCACGACGGTGCCGAAGTTCAGGGTCGCCTCGTCCCCGATGGTGACGAGCGTGCGTTCCGGGAGGAAGCACCCGTCGTCGAAGACCCGCCGGCCGAGCCGCACCCCGAGGGCCCGCGAGAGCAGGTTCTTGAACGGCGTGCCCGCGAAGGCCTGGTCGAAGTCCGGGATGACGAGCTTCCAGAACCGCTCGTGCCACCAGAAGTACGGGTCGTAGATCGAGCAGGAGCGCGGCGTCAGCGACCGGAACCGCAGCACGGCCCGCTCCACGAGGCAGAAGAACACGACGGTGAAGAGCAGGGACCCGACCAGGTCGAGGGCCACGGCCTCGACACCGAGGGCCCGGTAGAGGTCGGCGGCCCCCAGGGCCAGCAGCACCATGCCCAGCAGGTGGACCCAGCGGACGGCGAGGAACAGCGCCATGCTGCGCAGGTTGTACCGGTTCTTGCGGGAGAGCCGCTGGCGGAGCTCGGTGCGGGACCGCACGGTCGCCAGCTGCTGATCGCGCTCGACGGTGCGCGGGATCCGGAAGGACGGCGCCCCCAGCAGGCCCGTGTCGTGGCGGACCTCGCCGTCCATCGGGACGAGCACCTTCGTGGCCAGCAGGACGTTCTCGCCGGTGCGACCCTGCGGCGGGTACAGGATCCGATTGCCGAGGAAGCTGTGCGGGCCGATGGTCACCCGGGAGATCCGGAACGAGGTCGCCGAGAAGTCCGCGTTGAGGACCGACAGACCGTCCGCGACCATCGTGCCGCGCCCGACCGTGACGTGGAACGGCGTCTCGTGCCGCAGCTCGGTGCCGAAGTTCGAGCCGGTCTGCTCGGTGGGGTCGACGTCGTAGCCGATCCACCGCAGGTAGCCCACGATGTAGGAACTGTCGCCGAACAGGCGGTTGAGGAACCGGACGTTGGTCAGCCGGCCGATCGCGCGGTGCAGGCCGTAGTGGAAACCGTAGAGCCGGTAGGTCCGGTCGGCGCGGAGCGGCAGGTTCAGCAGCCGCGGCACGATCGCGACGCCGACCAGACCGAGCAGCAGGACACCGAGGAACAGCACGGTCGTCACGACCAGGGCGTCGCGGTAGTACGTCCAGGTCGTGAAGGCCGTCGCGCCCGAGTCGAGGACGCTGCTCAACGGGGACTCGTCGAGCAGGACGCTCGCGAACCCCACCGCGGCGGGCAGGTAGAGCCCCAGGGCGAGGACCAGCTGGACCGCGGCCTGGGCGGCACGACGCACACTGCCGCACCGCATCGGGCCGGCGGTGTGCAGATCGGCACCGCCGGGCACGGCGGGGACACCGTGCCAGGACTCCCCGGCCGGCACGGCCTGCCCGACGACCAGCACGGAGGCGTGCCCGACCTGGGAGCCGTCGCCCATCGCGGTCCGGATGTCCAGCACGGCCCCCTCCCCGACGACGACGTCGCGGCCGATGCGCACCGGGCCGGTCCGGATGACGCCGTCCTGGGCGCGGTAGCCGGTGAGCTGCGCGTCCTTGCGCACGACGGTGCCCGCGCCGAGGGTGATCAGGTCGGTGCAGACCGGGAGCGTGCGCGAGTAGATCGTGACGCCCTTGCCGATCCGCGCGCCGAGCGCCCGCAGGTACAGCACCGTCAGCGGCGACGCCGAGCTGGTGTGCGAGCGCCCGCCGGTCAGCAGGAGCAGGGGGTTCGCCCGGACCAGGGTCCTGACGAGCCAGAAACGGTAGTAGTCGAGGCTCCAGACGCGGATCTCCCGGGGCTGCCACCGCCCGACCAGCAGCCATTTGGCCGCGATCGGCAGGAGGCACATCGCCACGAAGGTCACGGCGCCGGCCTCGACCGCCCGCAGGTAGAGGCCCGGGAACCCGGCGCCGGCGGCGACGTACTCGTAGGTCAGGGTGGTGGCGATCGCGAAGCCGTAGCCGTAGGCGACGAACGCGAGGAACTGCAGGACACCGCAGAGCACGTAGCCGGCGGTGCCGACCCGCCGTGCGGGGGCACCGGGCTCGGGCGCCGGGACCGCGTCCGCCTTGCGGCCGGGCTCGGCCGGGGGCGGTGGCGCGAGCGCCGCGGCCAGGCTCGCGACCGTCGGATGGTCGTAGACGTCCCGCATCGACGGCGACGGCAGGTCCGGCCGCTTGCGCGCCCTCGCGCAGAAGCGGGCCAGCACCATGGAGTCGGCGCCGAGCTGGTCGAAGAAGTCGTCGTGGGGTGCGACCCGCTCCACGCCCACGACCTCGGCGAGGAGCGCGCCGAGCGCGGTCGCGGTGTCGGTGGCGTCGTGCGGCGGGGGCGTGAGGTCGAGGGACGTTCCTGTCACGAGGGCTCACTCTCGGACGGACGGGCCGGTACCGGAGCCGTGCGGGCGCACGCGTCCGCCGGGGTACCGGTGAGGTCACCGGCCGTGGCGCCGCGTGGCGTGGGAGACGGCCGGCGTGCCGGGAGGGCGGGCTCGGACCGGCCCGGCGCTCCCGCGTGCCTGTGGGTGGAAGTTCTGGCCCGACCGGCGACTGCCGGTCTCGAACAGATCCCTCCGCACCGCACCACCGTTGCGCAACGAAAACAACCTCACTCGATCGTCGTAGTCAAGGCGCCACAAACGCGACCTCTCGCCGCGCCGGGTCGCGGGGTCGCCGTGGGCGGCGTCCGGGCCGGGCAAGGCCCTCTCCCCATCCCGCAAGGCCCCCGTCCCGACCCGGCCGTCCCCCGATCGCCCGACACCGGCGTCGGGCGGCGGATCGGCCTGCGGACCGACGGTGGCGGGGTCGGATCCGCAGCAGAGTTCTCCTCGACGGGGCGAACGCCCCGGACCAGCCCGGAAGGAGAACCCGATGAGCACCACCGACACCCTCGCCGTCCCGCCGGCCCCGCAGGACCCGCGCGACCCGCGGCCCCGCGACGCCGCGGGCGACGCGTTCGCCGACGCCCCGTACTCCGAGGCCTTGTACTCGTGGTCCCGGGCCCACGGCGCCTACGTCTGCCCCGACGATCCGGCCGACGTGCCGGGCCGGAAGGAGACCTGGCGCCGGGTCGGGTTGACCGCCGGCGCCCTGGTGGTGGCCGCGGGCCTCGCCGCCGGCCTGGTCTACGGGCTCGGCTACGGCCACGACGCCGCCCCGATCCCGGCCGACCCCGGGCTCGCCGCCACGGCGCCGGCGCGCCACGCGCCGGTGCCGGCCCACGTCGTGCCCGGTACGGGCGCCACCGCCGGCACCGCCGGCACCAGCGCGAACGGTGGCTCGTCGAATGGCGGGCACGTCGCGCCGCCGGCCCCGCCGGCGCCCTCGGCCGCGATCGAGACGCTGCAGAAGGAGCTCGGCCAGTTGAACTACTACGAGGGCCCGGTCACCGGCGTGATGAACGCCCAGACCACGCAGGCGATCACCTACCTGCAGCGCGACGCGGGGCTCCCGCAGACCGGGCAGATGAACGCCGCCACCCAGGCCGCGCTCGCGAGGATGCTGGCGACCGGGAACAACCAGATGAACGGGAACAGCCAGATGAACGGGGGTAACCAGACGAACGGCGGCAGCCAGATGAACGGTGGCGACCAGACGAACGGTGGTGGCCAGCCGAACGACGGCAAGATGGGAGGGATGCCGGGCATGTGAGGCCCGCCCCGGGACCCCGCCGACGGCCCGCGCCCGCGCGGGCCCGTCGCCGTCGCCGCGTCGGAGCCCGCTCCCCGGCTACTCCACCAGCCCCCGCCGCATCGCGACCGCGACCGCGGCCGCCCGGTCCGACACCCCGAGCTTCTCGTACAGCCGCTGGGTGTGGGTCTTGACCGTGCTGACCCCGATCACCAGCTCCTTCGCGACCTGCGGGATCGACAGCCCGCGGGCGAACGCGGCGAGCACCTCGCGTTCGCGCTCGCTCAGCACCGGCCCGTCCGACGCGGCCCGCATCCGGATCTCGCCGGCCAGGCCCGCCGCCAGCTCGGGCGGCACGACGGTGCGGCCGTGGGCCACGTCGAGCACCGCCTGCACGATCTCGGCCCGGCGCGCGTCCTTGGCCAGGTAGCCGGCCGCACCCTCCTGCAGCGCCTGGTACACCACGGCGCTCTCGGTGTGGGCGGAGAGCAGCAGGACCCGCGTGACCAACCCGTCCCGCACGACGGCGCGGACGACCCCGAGGCCGTCGATGTCGGGCATCTCGTAGTCCACCAGCGCGACCGCCGGGGACTCGGTGCGGATCATCTCGAGCGCCTCGCGACCGTCGCCGGCCTCGCCGACCACCTCGATCCGGCCGCTCTGCACGAGCCCGCGCGCCACGCCGTCGCGGAAGAACGGGTGGTCGTCGGCGACCAGCACGCGGATGCGCGCGTCGCCCCCTCGGCCGGCGGTCACGGGTGAAGCATAGGGAGGGACAGGATGCGCGGACCACGACCGAAGGGCGGATGGATGAGCACTCCGACCGGCGCACCCGCCCCGCCCGGCGGCCCCGCGGTGCTGGCCGTGGCCGTCGAGCACGCCCGTCGCGGGGTCCGGCTGCAGGTCGCGCTGCGCTGGGTGCTGGTGGCCTTCGTGGCCCTGACCGTGGTGTCGGTGCCGCCCGCCCACTCCGTCGCGACGTGCCGGGTGATCGCGGCCTGCTACGCGGTGTTCGCCCTCGCGGTGGCGGTGGCCGTCCGCCGCGGTGGCGACCGGGCGGTCCGGCTCGGGTGGATCGCGCTGCTGGGCGACCTCGTGGTGCTGGCGGTGCTGACCCTGCTCACCGGGGTGGCGACGCCGCAGAGCTGGACCTCCGACGTCGTGACGACCGGGTTCCTGCTGCTGCCGGTGCTGGCCGCCACCCAGCTCCGCCCCCGCGTGTGCGCGGCGGTCGTGATCCCGACCGTGGTCGTCTACCTGATCGCGGGCATCGCCACGATGGCGGCCAACCAGGAGCCGTGGAGCTCGCTGCTGCTGCGCACGGTGATCGCGGGCGGGGTCGCGGCGGGCTGCATCGGGCTGTCGCTGATCCAGCGGTCCCGGGTCGCGCAGATCGGGCGGCTGGTGCAGACCCGCGGCGAGCTGCTCGGCGAGCTCGGCGACCTGGAGCAGCGGGAACGCAGCTCCCTCTCCGAGCACCTACACGACGGCGCGCTCCAGTACGTCCTGGCCGCGCGGATGGACCTCGAGGAGGCCCGGGACTCCGGGGACCCCGAGGCGTTCGACCGGCTCGACCGGGCGCTCACCGAGACCTCCCGGCTGCTGCGCTCCACGGTCGCCGAACTGCACCCGGCCGTGCTGGCCAAGGCCGGGCTCCCGGCGGCCGTGCGCGAGCTCGCCGCCACGGCGGGGGCGCGCGGCGGGTTCACCGCGGAGGTCCGGGCCGACGGCTGGCCCGCCGACCTGCGCACGACCGCCGATCCCCTGCTCCACCGGACGGCCCGCGAGCTGCTGGCCAACGTCGCCGAGCACGCCCACGCCCGCACCGCGCACGTCACGTTGAGCTTCGCCGACGGGTGCGCCCGGATGGTCGTCGCGGACGACGGCACCGGCATCGGGCCCGACGCCGCCGACCCGGGCGGCGGGCACATCGGCCTGGCCTCGCACGCGGTACGGATCGAGGCCGCGGGCGGGCGGCTGCGGATCGGCCCCGGCCCCGACTCGGGCACGGTCGTGGCGGTGGACGTGCCGGCGGACCCGGTCTGAGCGACGTCAGGTGTCGAGCTGCTCCGCCCTCGAGGGCGCGCCGTCGGCGGTGAGGTACTCCAGGGTGCGGGTGAGCTCGAGCAGGCGGGACAGGCCGGGCTGCAGGTTGTCCAGGTGCAGCCGCGCCCCGGCCGCCCGGATGTGCCGGTGGGCCATGAGCAGCGCGGAGAGCCCGTAGGAGTCGCAGAAGGCGACCTCGGCGCAGTCGAGGTGCACCGCGCCCAGGCCCGGGTGCGCCCCGAGGCCCTCGACGAGCACGCGGTTGACCTCGTCGGCGTGGTCGTAGTCGAGGTCGCCGACGAGGGTGAGCCGACCCGTCCGGCGCCCGGCGACCGCCCAGCTGCAGGTGAGCCGCTGCCCCGCCGTCACGCGGACTCCCGCGCCCCGATGATTGAGGCCGCCAGCTGCGCCCGGGCGCCCTCGAGCAGGGCCGTGGCCCGGGGGAAGTCCCGCAGCTCCGCACCCAGCAGGTCCAGGGCGGGGACCAGGAAGCCCGGCGGCACCGACCGGGCCTCAAGGATCTCCGCGGTCCAGGACAGGAACCGGCCGAACAGCTCGTCGTCGCCGGTGTAGAGGGCTGTGGCCAGGAACTGCACGATGTGCTCGAGATCCTCGGCGGTGTGCTGGCGCTGCTGCTCGGTGTAGCGCGCCATCACCGGCAGCCGCTGCTCCAGGCCGGTGTACACCGCCTTGACCAGCTGCGGCGTGGTCCGGGTGACCATCGTGTACTCCTGGTCGCCGAGGTGCGGCAGGTCGTCGATGGCCTGGGTGCTGTTCTGCGGTCGGGGCAGGGGGCCGGCCGCGAGCCGGTCCGCGGCGGCGCGGGCGTCGGGCGCCCAGGCCTCGGCCCCGAGCAGCCGGGCGTAGTGGCCGTCCGAGCCGAAGGCGGCGCCACCGGCGATCACCGGGACGCCGGTGGCCCGGCACGCGGTGATGGTGGCGTGCGCGGTGGGCAGCCGGGTCGCGATCGAGCCCGAGAGGGCCACCGCCTCGGGCGCGGTGCGCTGCAGGTGCTCGACGAGGTGCGGGGCCGGGACCTGGGCGCCGAGGTAGTCGACGCGGAACCCGCGCAGCCGCAGCACCTCGGCAAGGAGCCGGGCGGGCAGGGCGTGCCACTCGCCGTCGACGCAGGCGACGGCGATCCGGCCGCGGTGCGGCTCGGTGCGCACCCGGTGCCCGACCGCGCCGACCACACGCTCGTCGATCGCGGTCGCGGTGTGCTCCTGCGCGACGCTGATCCGGTTCGCCGCCCATTCGCGGCCGACCCTGCGCTGCACGGCCCCCACGACGTCGAGCAGGACGGCCTCGGGGTCGACGCCGGCGTCCAGCGCCGCGAACACCACGTCCGTGGCGCCGTACTCGTCGCCCGCGATCGCGGCGGCCCACAGCGCGTCGACGTACCGGGGGAGGGAGTGCTGGGGAAGAGAGTGCTGCGGGAGGGTCTCCTCGGGCCCGGTCGGGGTACGGGTCGTCGGATCGGTCATGCGGTGTACCTGCCTCGTCCGTGCCCCCCCACCGCGGTCAGGTGCTGTCCGCGGGGAGCCGTGATCGCCAGTACGGCCATGTCGTCGTGCGCGCCGCGGCCCACCCACTGCGACGCCAGCATCTGCACCCGCTCGACGACCGCCTCGGCGGGCATCCCGGCGCACTCGCCGAGCACCCGCTGCAGGCGCAGCTCGCCGAACAGCTCGTCGCCGAAGGGGCCGCCCTTCGCCTCGGTGATGCCGTCCGTGTACATCAGGCACGTCTCGCCGGGGCTCAGCGTGACGTCCGCGGTGGTGGCCCTGACCTCGGGCATCGCGCCGATGAGGGTGCCCCGGGTGGGGGCCTCCTCGACCCGCCCGTCCGCGCGGACCACCAAGGGGGCCGGATGTCCGCCGCAGGTCAGGCGCAGCCGCACCCCGGCCCCGGCCCGGGCGACCGAGGCGAGCACGAGGGTGACGAACCGGGCGTCGTGGGTGTTCAGGAGCGCGCCGTTGAGCAGGCTCAGCATCCGCTGGTGGTCGCCGGCCAGCGGGAGCAGCGCGTGCAGCGTGCTGCGGATCTTCCCCGTGAGGACGGCGGCGTCGAGGCCCTTGCCGCAGACGTCCCCGAGGACCACCAGGGACTCCCCGTCCTCCTCGCTCGCGGGGTGCACGTCGTAGAAGTCCCCGCCGACCCGCTCGCCGTCCTGCGAGGCGCGGTACCGGGCGGAGAACTCGACCCCGGAGAGCCGGGTGACCGCGGGCGGCAGCAGGTCCCGCATCAACGTCTCGGTGATCGAGGCCTGCTGGTCGTACATCCGGGCCGCCGACATGGCCACGCCGGCGCGGGTGGCGAACAGCCGCGCGACGACCTCCTCGTCCTCGCCGAACTCGGCGGCGCCGGCCCCGCGGATCAGGATCAGCGCGCCGGCGGGCACCCCGTGCCCGGGCAGCGGGACGACGACGATCGACCCGACCTCGCCGAACCCCTCGGGGCGCAGCCAGCCCGGGACCGCCCTCGGGTCGAGCCAGCGCGAGGGCACCGGCGGGAAGCCCTGCAGCGCCTCGGGGAGGCCGGGGACCTCGTCGGGGTCCACGTCGAGCACGTGGTGGACGGGGGTGCCGCCGCGGACGGCGGTCACGGTCGGGTGGCGGCCGCGGGAGGCCGGCGCCATCACGATCGCGGCGTCAGAGAGGTTCTCGACGGCCAGGCCGGTGGTGATCTCCATGCAGCGCTGCACGTTCAGCGACCCCAGCAGCGCGGTCGACACCTGGGTGAGGAACGCGGTGCGGGCCTGCTCGCTGCGCAGCGCCTCGCGGGCCAGGCGGGTGTCGGTGTCGTCGACGAGCCACCACGTGACCGTGCCGTCCTCGTGCCGGACGGCGTGCGCCTCGAGGCTGCGCCGGTCGACCCGGCCCTGGGCGGCGGCCCCGGGCCCGGGGTCGGTGGCGAGGGACGCGTGCGACTCGGCCAGCCACGCGGGAGCGGTCGCGGTCAGGGTCTCGCCGACGCGCACGGCCGGCAGCAGGGAGCGCGCGGCCCGGTTGAGGGCCCGGACGGTCCCGGCGGCGTCCGCCACCACGGCCGGGTACGGCGCGGTGTCGATCCGGGGGTCGATCACGAGGAGCGACCCGTCGGGGGCGTGCTCGGGCTCTGTCACGGATGCGGGGCGCCGCAGCGGCCCTTCTCACCTACTCCCGTTCGCGATCGGTCGGGTCAGTGTCGCTCATGGTCGTGGCGCCTGTCCAAAGGGCACGAACACGGTGCAACGCGGGAGGGGAGGTCGGGATTCCCCGGCGACGCCCGGTTCAGCCCCGGTCGGGCGTCAGGAGCGCCCACACGATCTTCCCGGCGCCCCGGTCGTCCACGGACCACGCCGCGGCCAGCGAGTCGACGAGCTGGAGGCCGCGGCCGCGGGCGGCACCCGGATCGTGCGGCCGGAGGACGGGCGGGAGCGGTGAACGGTCGCCGACGGCGACCCGCAACCCGTCACGGTCCAGCGTCACGGTCACGGCGAACGGCGTCTTCGCGTGCTCGACGGCGTTGGCGGCCAGCTCGTTGACCACGAGCGCGACGTCCTCGGGGTCGCCGGGATAGGCCCACGCCGCCAGCCTGCGGTCCACCGCGCGCCGGGCGCGCCCCACCATCTCGGGCTCACCCGGGAAGGTCCAGGTCGCGTCGACCACGGCCGGCCGCCGTTCGGCCCGGTCGAGGGCCAGGTCGGCCTCGTCGGCCACGGCGACCCGGTCGGCCACCCCGGCCGCCCGCAGCATCCGCCGGAGCTGGCCGTCCCTGGCCACCAGCGCGAGGCGCGCCTCCGGCCAGCCGCCGGCGTCCCGCGCCGCCCGGGCCAGCACCGCGAGCAGGCTCAGCCGCTCGACCCGCAGGTCGTCGAGGTCCACCACGACCCGGTCGTAGCCCTGCAGGAGCCGCGCGAGGTGCGCCGCCGCGTCGGGCGCGGTGTCGGGCGCGAGCCGCCCCTCCAGGTGCACGTGCGCGGTCCCGCCCTCCGCGGCGGTGACGGCACGCAGCAGCGACGACACGTCGTCGTACTCGGGAACCGTCACCCCGTGCGTCCCCCTTCCCCCCTCGTCCACCGGGTACTCGTACACCTCACCGCCGGTGATACCCGTCCGCTGCCGCGGGGTTCCCGATCCGGACGACGACCACGCCCGCGCCTCGGTCACCCCGTCCGTGCAGAGCACCAGCTCGTCGCCCGTGGCGAGCTCCAGCCGCTGCATCCCGATCACGACGCCCCGGGCGAGGCCCAGGATCATCCCGCCGCCCGCCAGGTGCTCCACCCCGCCGGCGCGGAGGTCGTCGGCCACCGTGAGGGCGATCATGGGCGTGCGCAGCACGATCGCCGCGATCCGGGTGAGCCGGTTGAAGGCCTCCTCCGGCCCGGTGTCCAGCAGCCGGGTCGCGTGCACGGCGTCGACGCGGCCGGGTTTGCGCACACCGGACTTCTGCGGGCTCGCTCCGTCGAACACGGTCCGCTCCTCGTGGGTCGCGCGACCGCACTGTGCTGAACGGTGCCGGGTTCCGTCGGTACCGGGCGATGCTAGGGGAACGGGGCCGACCGCGCGCGCCCGTGGGCCGAGTGCCCCTACCCCACCAACGGCCGGAACGTCAGCGCGAGGTGGAGGGTGAGGCGGTCCCGCCCGTCGGCCAGGTCCAGCCCGGTGAGCTGCGCGATCCGCCCCAGCCGGTAGTACAGGGTCTGCCGGTGGATCGCGAGCGCCTCGGCCGTGCGCTGCGCGTTGCCGGCCAGGTCCAGGTAGGTGGCCGCGGTCCCGGCCAGCACCGGGTGGTCGAAGAGCGGGCGCACCGCGGGATCGACCGCGCCCTCACGGAGGGCCGGCCGCGGCCCGCAGGCCAGCAGGCGGTAGGGACCGAGGGCGTCCCACCGGGCGACCGGCCGCAGGCGGGGCACCGC
Organism: Pseudonocardia lutea; assembly: GCF_042658055.1. NCBI lineage: Bacteria > Bacillati > Actinomycetota > Actinomycetes > Pseudonocardiales > Pseudonocardiaceae > Pseudonocardia > Pseudonocardia lutea. The sequence continues at coordinate 3,700 of NZ_JBHSQK010000118.1, read as the reverse complement.
GTGCGCCACCCGGGCGGCGAGCCGCGCCTCCCGGACGCTGTCCCGCAGCCCAACCAGGTCCGCCCGCTCCCCGCCGATCCCCGCGACGAGCCGGGTGGCGTCGGCGCCCTCGAGCCGGTCGGCGTAGAGCCGCCGCGCGACCTCGGCGAGGTGGTCCGCGTCGGCCGACGGCGTCAGCAGCAGCACCGTGGGGTCCGCCGGATCGTCCGCGGCGGTCGCCACGGCGGCCCGGGGCAGCCGCCAGAGGTTGAGCGGGGGCACGGGGCCGCCGTCGGCGAGGTGCAGGGCGACCGCCCGGACCGGGACGTCGCGGGCCAGCGCCCCGAGCCGGTCGATCTCGGCGGCCGCGATCTCGGCCGTGGCCGGGTCGCCGGCCAGCAGGTCGTGGGCGCGCTCCGCGAGGTGCTCGCGGGTGCGGGCCTGCCCCGCCATGATCGTCCCGGCGCGGCCGGCGTGCCGCATCACGCGGTCGAGCCGCTCGTCGGCCTCCGGGCCGGCCAGCCGCCCGGCGGCGTCGAGCGCCCAGACGTAGCCGTAGGTCACGCCGTTCCACCGGGCCGGCAGGCACACCCTGGCGACCACCCCGAACCCGGGGTCCGCGGGCGTGCGCACCGGGCGTTCGCTGGTCGCGATGCCGAAGCGCTCGAACCAGTCCTGCACCTCGGGCGCGGAGCGGCGGTGCAGGATCGACCGCTGCCGGACCGGGTCCAGCTCGTCCGGGTGCGCCCCGTAGCAGACCAGGTTGAAGTCGCGGTCCTCCAGGACCACGGGCTCACCCAGCACGCGGGAGACCTCGTCGACGAGCTCCTGCAGCTCCATCGGACAAGTGTAGGAGCGACAGCGGTGGAGCTTCGGACGTTCGTCCATGGGCGTGCGAACGGGAACTCCCTACCGTCACACCACACCGGCGGTGGTCGGTCCCGTCCGCCCCGCCGGAGGTCGGAAGGGAGACCTGCCGTGTTCAGCGCGTCCGTCCTCGCCCTCAGCCGCCGCCCGCTCGTGCGCCGCCTCGTGACCGGTGCGCCCACCACCCGCCGGGTGGTCGACCGGTTCGTCGCGGGCGACACCCTCGACGCGGCCCTCGCCACCACCGGTGAGCTCACCGCCGCCGGCCTGCTCGTCACCCTCGACCACCTCGGCGAGGACACCACCGACGCCACCCGGGCCGCCGCGATCCGCGACGCCTACGTCGCCGCCCTCGACGGGCTCGCCGCGCACGGCCTCGCCGACCGTGCCGAGGTGTCGGTGAAGCTGTCGGCGCTCGGCGCCGCCCTGCCCGGGACCGTCGCCCTGGACAACGCCGCCGCCATCTGCGCCGCCGCCGACCGCGCCGGCACCACGGTGACCGTCGACATGGAGGACCACACCACCGTCGACACCACCCTGGAGACGGTCGCGAAGCTGCGCGCCGAACATCCGTGGGTGGGCGCCGTCGTCCAGGCCGCGCTGCGCCGCACCGAGGGCGACTGCGCCGACCTGGCCCGGGAGGGGTCGCGCGTGCGGCTGGTCAAGGGTGCCTACGCCGAGCCGGCCTCCGTCGCCTACACCGCGAAGGCCGAGGTCGACGCCTCGTACGAGCGCTGCCTGCGCATCCTCCTCGCCGGACCCGGCCACCCGATGGTCGCCACGCACGATCCCCGCCTGATCGCGCTCGCCGAGGGGTACGGCCGTGATCCCGCGACCTTCGAGTTCCAGATGCTCTACGGCGTCCGGGTCCCCGAGCAGCACCGGCTGGCGGCGGCCGGGCACCGCATGCGCGTCTACGTCCCCTACGGCGCCGACTGGTACGGCTACTTCGCCCGCCGCCTCGCCGAGCGCCCCGCCAACCTGGGCTTCCTGCTGCGCGCCCTCCTCACCCGCTGATCCGTCGTCCCGAGGAGTTCGATCATGGATGCGATCACCGCCGTCCCCGAGCCGGCCAACGAGCCGGTGCACACCTACGCCCCCGGCACCGCCGAACGTGCCTCGCTCGAGGAGCGGCTCGCCGAGCTGCGCGGACAGCGCCCGGAGCTGCCGATGACGATCGCCGGCAAGCGGCGGACGGCCTCCGGCGAGCGGTTCGACGTCGTCGAGCCCCACCGGCACCGCTCGGTGATCGGGGTGTCCGCCAACGCCACGGACGCCGACGTCGCCGAGGCCGTCGCCGCCGCGAAGGCCGCGGCGCCGGAGTGGGCCGCCCTGCCCTTCGACGAGCGCGCGGCCGTCCTGCTGCGGGCCGCGGACCTGCTCGCCGGGCCGTGGCGGGACACGCTCAACGCCGCCACCATGCTCGGCCAGTCGAAGTCCGTGCAGCAGGCCGAGATCGACGCCGCCTGCGAGCTGATCGACTTCCTCCGGTTCAACGTCCACTACGCCCGCCGGGTCCTCGCCGAGCAACCCCGCAGCGTCCCCGGCGAGTGGAACCGCATGGACCACCGCCCGCTCGACGGCTTCGTCGTGGCCATCACCCCGTTCAACTTCACCGCCATCGCCGGGAACCTGCCGACGGTGCCCGCGCTGATGGGCAACACCGTCGTCTGGAAGCCCACGCCGACCCAGCAGCTCGCCGCCGAGTACACGATGCGGCTGCTCGAGGCGGCCGGCCTGCCGCCCGGGGTGATCAACCTGGTGACCGGGGACGGGCTGGCGGTCTCCCGCGTCGCCCTCACCGACCCGGGCTTCGCCGGCCTGCACTTCACCGGCTCCACGGCCACCTTCAAGACGCTCTGGCGCACGCTGGCCGAGAACCTCGACACCTACCGCAGCTACCCGCGGATCGTCGGCGAGACCGGCGGCAAGGACTTCGTGGTCGTGCACCCCTCGGCCGACCCGGCGCCGCTGACCACGGCCCTGGTCCGCGGCGCCTTCGAGTACCAGGGGCAGAAGTGCTCGGCGGCCTCCCGCGCCTACGTGCCGCGCTCGCTGTGGTCGGCGCTGCGCGAGGAGCTCGCCGAGGTCACCGCCTCGCTGACCTACGGCGACGTCGCCGACCTGCGCAACTTCGGCGGCGCCCTGATCGACGCCCGCGCCTTCGGCCGGGTCCGCGCCGCGCTGGACCGGGCGAAGAACACCGCCTCGCTCGACGTCCTGGTCGGCGGGGGCAGCGACGACGCCGAGGGCTGGTTCGTCGACCCCACCGTGCTGGTCGGGACCGACCCCGGCGACGAGGCCTTCACCACCGAGTACTTCGGCCCGGTCCTCGCGGTGCACGTCTACGACGACGCCGACTGGTCGTCCACCCTGGAGCTGGTCGACCGCACCAGCGCCTACGCCCTCACCGGCGCCGTGTTCGCCACCGAGCGCGCGGCGATCGACGAGGCGCACCGGGTGCTGCGGCACGCCGCGGGCAACTTCTACGTCAACGACCGGCCCACCGGCTCGATCGTCTCCCGCCAGCCCTTCGGCGGCAGCCGCGGCTCGGGCACCAACGACAAGGCGGGCTCGATGCTCAACGTCCAGCGCTGGACCAGCCCCCGGGCGATCAAGGAGACCCTCGTCCCGCCCACCGACCACACCTACCCGCACATGCAATGACGCACTCGGGAACCACAATGCGCCCAGAGTGCCGAGAATCTCGCACTATGGAACCATGATGCGCTCCCCGGGCCGGAGACCTCGCACCATGGGAACCATAATGCGGTCAGAACGGCTCGAGAACCGCATCATGGTTCCATAGTGCGGGTCAGTCGAGGCCGCCGCGCTTGACCAGCTGGGCGGCGAT
>NZ_JBHSQK010000117.1:0-23626 GCF_042658055.1 Pseudonocardia lutea | reverse complement strand
CAGGGATCGAACCTGCGACCGCTCGGGTGTAAAGCGCGCACTACCTCCCTCTCAGGCCGTCTACCAGCAACAACGCTGGCACGTAAGGCCTCTCCAGCCCCTCCCGCAGCACCATTCAACGAGATTTCGTGTCATGAGTGGCGTCATGCCGACAGCTCGTATCACCCGCTGGACATCGTGCGCCGTCTGAAGCTCATACGAGCTTCGCACAGATGAGCGGTCAAAGCTCCCGCACGATTACTCGCCCACTTCCGGTTCTCGGGAACGAGGCATGCTGCCGAATCTCGTCCGGGACGCCACGACGGCCGAGGTGCTCGCGACACCAGGCGCGGAAGCTTCTCTCCTCATAGCCGGCAGCCGGGATCACGTGCGCGACGACGACGGCGTCGAGGGTCTCGTCGGGACGGGCCGTGACGGCGACGTCGCGGACGAGCGGGCAGGCCTGGAGATCGACCTCCAGCGCGTAGGTCGAGATGTTCTCCCCGCCACGTCGGATGATGTGCATGCCGCGGCCGCGGAACTCGAAGCGGCCGTACGGGTGCCGGACCATGATGTCGCCCGTCCGCAGCCATTCGCCGTCGACGAGGGTCGCGGCGGTGGCATCGGAAGCGTCGAGGTAGCCGAGCATGAGCGTGTTGCCCGGGCTCCCGCGGACCCACAGCTCCCCCGGCTCGCCGTCCGGAGCCTCGGAACCGTCGTCGCGGACCAGGCGGACGCCGTCGACGCCGAGGAACGGGCGCCCGATCGTTGCGCGGTCATCCAGTTCCCACGGCGACCCGCCGAGGACGCCGGTCACGGACTCGGTCTGTCCGTAGATCTGGCGCATGTGGATTCCGGGAACCAGCCGGTCCCACTCCTGCCAGTCCGCGCTGCTGAGCGTCATTCCGTAGTGGACGGCACGAAGCGGGCCCGGGTCGACCGGTCGTCCCGAGCCGACGGCGCGGTGCAGCGCCATCCGCATGGGCGGGGCAACCATCGAGGCGATCGTGGCGCCGGTGCGGCGGGCGGCGTCGAACCAGGTGCTCGCGCTGAAACGTGGCACGATCGCGATCGAGCCGCCCGTGACGAAGGGCGGGGCGCACAGGTAGAGCTGCGCGTTGGTGTGGAAGAACGGCGAGCAGAGGTAGTGCCGGTCGGTGCTCAGATAGCCGCCGTTGCGCGCGAGTCGTTCGGCGGACATGACGTAATTGCGGTGCGTGAGCTGCACCAGCTTCGGGGCGCCGCTGGTGCCGGAGGTCGGCAGCAGCCCCGCGACGAGGTCGGGCGTGGCGGACGGGGGCTCGCTGCCCGCTGTGCCGAGGGCGGCGGGACAGGCGGTGGTCCACAGCTCCTCGTCGGTCGGGACCAGTAGCCGCGTCGGCACCTCTGCCCGGGCGATGGCGTCGGCGACGAGGCCGGCGTTGGACACAGCCGCGACGACGGCGACCGGCCCGGTTGCCCGGAGGGCCCTCTCGACGGCGAGCAGCCCGGAGTCCGGGTCGATCACCTGCACGATCGCGCCGTTGGCCGGGATCGCCAGCCACAACGCCACCGTCAGTGGGCTGTTGGGCAGGGCCAACACCACGCTTCGCCCGTCCTGCACGCCGATCCCCGCAAGTCGGTGCCGAAGGCCGTGGACATCGGTGGCGAGGCGCTCCCAGGTCACCGTGCCCGGCTTCGCGGGTCCAGCAGGGTCGCGGAGATGGACCAGGGCGGGCTCTTCGGGCCGCAGGGCCGCCCACTGGTCGAGCAACCTGTGCAGGGTGCGGTCCGAGCTGACGTCGTGTCCGGCCATTCTCAGTCTCGCAGGGCCTCTCGGTGGGCCGCTGTTCCCCGCAGCGCCAGCAGGGTCGCGAGCGTGATGAGGCTGCAGGCGATCGTGTACCAGGCCGCGGCCAGCGAGTTGCCCGTCGCCGAGACGACCGCGGTGATGATGAACGGGGCCGTCCCGCCGAACAGCGCCACCGACACCGCGTAGGCCAAGGAGACTCCGGTGACCCGGGTGCGCGTCGGGAACCGCTCGGACAGCAGCGCCGGTAGCGGTCCGCCGACCAGGCCGATCAGCACGCCGGCCACGACGAGGGCGACCAGAGCGGCACCGAAGCCGCCGCGGAGCATGAGGAACAGCGGGTAGGACAGCACGAGGGTGCCGACGGTGCCGACGAGCATCACGGCGCGACGGCCGACGCGGTCCGACCACGCACCCGCGAACGGGACGACCAGACCCGCGACCGTGCCGTTGATCAGGGTGAGCACGTAGGACTGCTCCAGTGACATCCCCAGGGTCTTCGACAGGTAGGTCGGCATCAACACCATGAACGTGTAGCCGGTGCAGGAGTAGACGACGACGATCCCGACCGTGGTCAACACCTGCCGCAGCAGCCCCGGTTCCCGCGCGCTCACTGTCGCGGGCGTCGACGTGACGGGTGACGCGCCAGTCGCGGCGCGGAACGACGGTGTCTCGTCGACCCGCATCCGCAGGTAGAGCGCGATGAGGCCCATCGGGGCGGCGACGAGGAAGCCGATGCGCCAGCCCCAGGAGGCCAGGGCGTCGTCGGGGAGGACGGCGATCAGCACGGTGGCCATCCCGGCCCCGAACACGAACCCGATCACCGTGGTGAAGAACGACCACGAGCCGTAGAGCCCACGCCGGCCTGGCGGCGCGTACTCGGCCATCAGCGACACCGCACCACCGAACTCCCCGCCCGCCGCGAGTCCCTGCACCACCCGCAGCACGGTGAGCAGCAGCGGCGCCCAGACGCCGATCGTCGCGTAGGTGGGCAGGACACCGATCAACGCCGTGGCCCCGGACATCAGAGTGATGATGAGGACGAGCACCGGACGACGGCCCGCCCGGTCGGCGAAGCGGCCGAACACCGCCGCTCCGACGGGCCTGAGGAAGAACGCCAGGGCGAACAGCGAGAAGGTGGCCAGCAAGCCGGCCACACCGTCGCCGGTCGGGAAGAAGAGCCCAGCGATGACGGGCGCCATGTAGCCGTAGAGCGCGTACTCGTACCACTCGACGAGATTGCCGATGGAGCCCGCGACGAGCGCACGCCGCGAGGCGCGTACATCGATGACCTGGCTCGTGGGTGTGGCGTCGTTGGTGGCCGCCATCTCGGTCATGGTGTTCTCCGCTGTCGGGCGCCGTCAGGCGGCGGTGCTGTCGGTGACAGGGTCGAGGACACGCCCCTCACGGTGGTCCGGGTCGGCGTAGCCCTGGTCGACGTGGTCGGGAGTGGAGGGGCTCGGTGTCGATCTCGTCGAACTCGACGTGGCGATGGGAGGAGCGGGTGGGGCGGGCCTGACCTGGGACCCGCCCCCGCACCTGCTCGTACTCAGCGGCCCGAGGAGCTGAAGGGCAGCTGGATCTTCGGAGCGACCTCCTGCGCGATGAGCTGCAGAGACTGGAACCACGGGGACGGGTCGTCCATGTAGTCGTGGGACTCGACCTGCAGGGTGCCCCACCCGCCGGTGAACTCGTAGAGCGTGTTGAGCTTGTCGATCACCGTCTCCGGGGAGCCGACGACCCACACGTTGTCGCAGATCCACTCGAGGTCGACGTCGCCCGGCTCGGCGCCGGCGTCCTTGATGTAGCCCTCGAGCATGCCGAAGCGCTCCCAGATGGGCCACAGGTACCGCTCGAAGGCGTACCCGATGCCGCCCTCCATGGCGAGCTTCTTGGCCTCCTTGTCGGTGTCTGCGACGAACACCGTCTGGGAGACGTGGTACTTCGACCGATCCGGGGTGTGACCGTTCTCCAGGGCGGCCTTCTCGTAGGTCTCCCAGTGGGTCTTGAGGATCGAGGACCCGGAGTAGATCGAGACCGGCATGAATCCGCGCTCACCGGCGAACCGGATCGACGGCGAGTTCACCGACAGCCCGGTCACGGCGATGTCGAGCTTGCCGCCCCAGGGGCTGAAGTCGGCGAGCTTGTGGTCGTCGTGGCCGAGGCCGTCGTCGACCTCCTCCGGGTAGCCGGCGTTCCAGAACTCGCCCTCGTGGAAGAACGGCTCGCGCTTCCAGATCTTCTCCATGATCTCGAGCGACTCGCGGACCCGCTTCGGGTTGTTCTGCAGGTCGGTGATGCCGTGCAGGTACGACGCCTGCGGGTACGCCCCCGCGCCCACACCGAGGAAGTAGCGGCCCTCGAGGATCTGGGACAGCCAGCCCACCTGGATCGCCAGGTCGGCAGGGTGGTGGTGCGGAAGCAGATGGGCCATCGGAGCGAACTTGATCCGCTCCGTCTGCGTGGCCGCCGCTGCGATGACCAGCTCCGGGGTGGGGATGCACTCCCACTTCTGGGTCGCGTGTTCGGCCACCATGAACTCGGTCAGCCCGGCCTGGTCCGCCTGACGAGCGTTCTCCAGCGCCCACTCGAAGGTCTGCCGGCTGGTGCGCTCCGGGCGCATGTACGGGATGTGGATGAGACCGGAATCCATCTGTTCTGTGCTCCTCGTTGCTGGACGTCGTCGTTCAGGTGCGGGGTTTCCGGAGGGTCAGCCGCCGAAGAAGATGTCCTTGGCGTGCTGGGTGTCGAGGTACTCGTGCACCTCGGCGATGCGCCCGTCGGGCGCGACGCGGAACAGGAAGTGGCAGCGCGGGTCGTAGACCCGCCCGTCCTTCAGCTCCGCGTACGAGTCGGCCTCGACGGCCACGGAGTCGCCCTCGGCGACCATCGAGCGCGGAGTGATGCGCAGGGGCGCCTTGTAGACGTCCGCCACGCCACCGATCAGCTGTCCGAACCCGGCCTTGTCGTAGGAGCCGGACATGCCCTCGAGCTTCCCCGAGACCCACCAGGTGACGTCGTCGGTGAGGGCGGCGAGGGTCTTCTCGGGGTTCCCCTCGGAGAAGATCTCCAGGAACCGGGTGACGGCGGCCTTGTTGTCCTCGGTGCTCGGCATCGTTGCCTCCTCGGATGAGCGGGACGGATCAGACGAGGGTTCCGTCTGGGGCCTTGCTGGAGAAGCGGGGGGCGACCTCCTCGGCGAACCGGACCAGCTCGGCGTTCTGTCGCTCCGGCTCGAGGTGCCCCTGGCCGAACATGAGGAAGCACTCGTCGAACCCGAGCCGCTCGTGGGCCTGCTCGATCTGCCTCGAGATGTCGTCCGGGGTCCCGATCAGGACGTTGGGGAACTGCTGGCCGTGCGGGATGAACCACTTGTCCCAGAACCAGCGGTGCTCCGCCTCGAGCTCCTGCGCCTCCGCCTTCGAGTCGGTCAGGATCAGGAACCCGCCCCAGGCACCGACGTCCTCCCGCTTCACGTCCCGCCCCGCCTTCTTGGCGGTCTCGGTGTAGCGGTTCCACAGGGCGTCGCAGAAGTCGAGGTCGTTGGCGAACACGATCTGCTTGCCGCCCTCGCGGGCCCACATGTCCACCGTGCGCATGGAGTAGGCGAACGCGCCGTAGAGCTTGGGGTGCGGGTCGGTGTAGGGACGCGGCGCGATGCCGATCTCCCGGACGACGCCGTTCTCGTCCTGCCCGGCGCCGAACTCCGCGTAGCCGGGGTGACCGGCCGAGCCGCCCTCGGGCGGGTACTCCCAGTACTTGCCCTTGTGCGAGAACATCGAGTTCTCCCAGGCCTTCTTCACGATCTGGACGGACTCCTCGAAGATCTCGCGGTTGATCGCGTCCTGCTCGTTCTTGGCCTTGGCGTGGGTGACGTTGGTGGCCCCGATGCCCCGGACCGCGGCGTAGGCGTCGACCCAGCGGGCGTGGTAGCCGCGGGTGAACCCGACGATCAGCCGGCCCCGCAGCATGTGGTCGAGCGTCGCGATCTCCTCGGCGACCCGGACCGGATTGTGGGTCGGGAGGACATAGCCGAGGATCCCCGCCTTGAGCCGCTGGGCGTGCAGGCCGACATAGGCGGCCAGGATGCCCGGGTGGTTCGTGATCTCGAAGCCCTCGATCTGGAGGTGGTGCTCCGGCGAGCAGTAGGCGTCGTAGCCCAGTTCGTCGGCGAGCTTGATGTAGCCGACCATCTCCTCGAGGAACCGCTGGTAGAGGTCACCGCGCTGGCCGGCCATGCCGGCCTCGAGCTCGTGCCGGCGTCCGATCACGCCGGTCTGCATCAAACTGAATCTCACAAGAGCCGTCTCCTCGGTGGTCTTCTCCGGTGCAGGTGTCAGGCGACCTCGCCGGACGGCGTGCCCGGACGGGCGATCCGGACCGTCTCGCCGAGCAGGCCCCCGAGGGCCGCTCGGACCGGTGCGGGATTGTGCAGGTGCCGGATCGACCGGACACCCAGGTCGTCGAGGACCGCCGCCACCAGTGCGGAGTCCAGGGGGCCGCAGAGCGCCTCCAACCTGCCGATGCAGGCGCCCTGTTCGCGCAGCGCGCGGTGCGGGTCCGCACCGGAGCGCAGGTAGACGATCACTCCGCAGCGCGTCACCGCCACCTCGCGCATCGCGGCGTCGAGCCTGCGCGCGCAGCCGCAGCGCACGGACCCGAACACATCGCCCGGCAGGCATTCGACGTGAATGTGCACGGGGACGTCCGCCGCCGCGGCGACCTCCCCTGCGACCAGTGCGAGGTGCTCGCCACCGTCCGGGACACCGCGGTACCCCACCGCGTGGACCGTCCCGCTCACGGTCGGCAGGCGAGCCGCGGTGACCCGCTCGACCCGGGTCTCCTGGCGCCTGCGGTACGCGACGAGGTCCTCGATCATAATCATGGCGAGGCCGTGCTCGGCGGCGAAGTCCAGCAGCTCGGGACGCCGCGCCATGCGACCCGGCTCCCGGGTGCTGACGATCTCGCAGAGCACGCCCGCGGGACGCAGCCCCGCGAGGCGGGCGAGGTCCACCGCGGCCTCGGTGTGCCCGGTCCGCTCGAGCACTCCACCCGGCCGGGCCGCAAGGGGCACGACATGCCCCGGCCGGACGAGGTCGCGGGACGTCGAAGCCCGCGAGGCGAGAACCCGAGCGGTGCGGGCCCGGTCGCGCGCCGAGATCCCGGTCGAGACCCCGTCCGCCGCGTCGACCGTGACCCGGTACGCGGTGCCGAAACCGTCGGCGTTGGTGTGGTGCAGGGGCGGCAGGTCCAGCCGCTCGCAGTCCTGCTCGGGCAGCGCGACGCACACGAATCCCGAAGTGTGGCGCACCACGAACGCCATGGTCGCGGTGTCGACCAGGTCCGCGGCGACGATCAGGTCGCCCTCGTTCTCCCGGTCCTCGCTATCCACGACGACGACCGGGCGACCCGCGGCGATCTCGGCCAGGGCCTGCTCGATGGTGTCCATCTCACACCGCCACGAGCTGCCGGAACTGGCTGCCGTGGAACACCAGCGGTGCGGCGCCCGGCTCGGCGTGCATCCCGTGCACGGCAAGCAGCACCACAGCGTGGTCGCCCGCCGGGACCTCCGCGTACACGGAACAGTCCAGCCACGCGACGGCGCCGTGCATGAGCAGGCCCCCCTCCGGGGTCTCGGTCCACTCGAGGCCCGCGAAGCGGTCCCCGTCCTTGGCTGCGAGCTGCCCGGCGGCGCCGCGCTGGTCCTGGCCCAGCACGCTGATCCCCAACCGCGGGAGGTCACGCAGCCGTGGCCAGGTGGTCGAGGTGTTCTGCACGCACACCGACACCAGGGCCGGGTCCAACGACACGCACGTGAAGGAACTGGCGGCCATGCCCACGGGCAGGCCGTCGTCCAACGCACAGACGGCGGTGACACCGCTGGGGAAACACCCGTAGACCTGCCGCAGCCGGGCGGGGTCCCCGGTCACCTTCTCGAGCTCGATCATGCGGCTCCTCCCCTTCGAGGTGATGCCTCGTCGCTCGACGACGGGACCGAAGCTATCTACACCGACGTAAACTGTCAACGCTCTCGTAACTCGGGATCGTCCGACCGGGTCGTCAGCCCGAGATCAGCCGCCCGACACTCATTGCGCGTTTACATTCATGTAGATACGGTTGCCGCCGACCGCGCACAGGGAGGTGGCGGCCAGGAGGCGTCCGGGGACGCCCACGCATGCCCCTCCCGCACGAGATCCGGAGGGTCCCCTGTGACGACCACGCAGAAGTCCAGCGAAACGCTCGTCGCCGAGCTGGTCGAGACCGAGAAGGTCCACCGTCTGCTGTTCGACTACGCATTCCACCTCGACATGAACCACCCCGACGAGATCGCGGCGCTGTTCACCGAGGACTGCTACGTGGCGTACGGGCCGAACTTCGGCGCCGAGGGCCGCGCCGCCTACCGGGAGACGCTCTCGGGGATCGGCAGCTTCTTCGCCGCCACCAGCCACCACGTCTCGAACATCGTCGTGGACTTCGGCGACGACTTGAGCACGGCCACGGTGCGTTCGGTGCTCTACGCCTGGCACAAGTACACGAAGGACCGCCCGGACGGTCACTTCTTCGGCCAGTACCACGACGAGCTGGTCAAGGTCGACGGCGAGTGGCGGTTCGCCCGTCGCGAGCTGCGCGCCTCCGGTGTCGTGGACTTCCACGTCAAGCAGCAGATCCCGATCGGCCGCGCGTGAGCCAGCTCGCGAGCGAACCCTCGGCTCAGCGCGACCTACCCACGTACCGCGACATCCGCGTCGAGCACGCGGGCCCGATCTCCTGGATCGTGCTCGCCCGGCCTGACAAGGCCAACGCCCTGTCCAACGCCATGCTCGACGAGTTCTCCGACGCACTGGCCCGGCTGACCGACGCCGGCGGGCCTGTCGTCGGGATCCGCGGCGAAGGCAGGGGGTTCTGCGCCGGCTACGACGTCGACCAGGTCGGCAAACCGAAGGCGGCCGACCCCGTCGCCGACCGGGAGCGCCTGGCCCGCAACGTCGCCCGCTACCTGGCGATCTGGGACCACCCGAAACCGGTGATCGCGGCCGTGCACGGGTACTGCATCGCCGGCGCGACGCAGCTGTGCGTGTTCTGCGACCTCACGATCGTCGCCGAGGACGCCCGCATCGGCGAACCCGCACTTCCCCTCGGCGGCGGCTACATCGCGCCGCTGTGGGCCCCGCTGGTCGGGCCGAAGCGCGCCAAGGAGCTCGCCTTCCTGCCGGGCAACGCGATCGACGGCCGCACCGCCGTCGAGTGGGGCTGGGCCAACCAGGCGGTGCCCGCGGACCGGGTCCAGGCCACCGTCGAGGGACTGGCCGCGCGGATGGCGAAGATCCCGTCCGACGTCCTGCGCATCAAGAAGCTCTCGATCAACCGCACGATGGACGCCATGGGCGTGCGCACCGCCGCCGCCCAGGTGCCCGAGATGGACGCGCTGCTGCACCTGTCCCCGTCGGTGCTGCAGCTGCGCGAATGGATCGGCGAGGTCGGCCTCAAGACGGCCATCGCCGAGTTCCGCACACCACCGGAGGAACGCACATGAGCATCGGGTTCACCAAGGACGGCCACGTCGCCCGGGTCACGCTCGACAACCCCAAGGCGCTCAACGCCATCTCCCCCGCCATGGACGACGCGTTGCTCGCCGCCTGGACCGAGATCGACGCGGACCCCGACATCTGGGTGGCCGTCCTCGACGCCACCCCCGGGAAGGCGTTCTGCGCGGGCGCGGACGTCTCCGGCGGCACCGACCGCGACGGGCGGATGGCCCTGGGCGGCGGCCTGACCGGTGTCGGCGGGCCCCGCTACGTCCTGCGCAAGCCGCTGATCGCCGCCGTGCATGGCTACGTCATCGGCGGCGGCTTCGAGCTGGCGATGTGCGCGGACGTGATCGTCGCGGCCGACGACGCCCAGTTCCTCATCCCGGAGGTCAAGGCCGGGATCATCGGCGAGTCCGGGATCCTGCACCGCGCCGTGCGCAGGCTGCCCCACCACGTCGCCATGGGCATGATCCTCACCGGCGACCGGCTCCCCGCCACCAAGGCCGAGCAGTACGGCCTGGTCAACGAGGTCGTCCCGGTCGACGAGCTCGCCTCCGCGGCGGACCGGTGGGCCGCGAAGATCATGGCCTGCGCGCCGCTGGCCGTCCAGGCCGCGAAGGACGCCGCACTGCGGGGTCTGGACATGTCCTTGGAGCAGGCGCTCGGTACCCGCTACGAGCCCATCGAGGCCTACGCGGGCACGAAGGACCAACTCGAAGGCCTCGCGGCGTTCGCCGAGAAGCGCAAGCCGGTGTGGACCGGACGGTGAGTCCGCGATGACCTCGGCCGGGCTGCGCCGCTCAGTCCTGGTGGCGCAGCCCGTCGAAGAAGATCGCCGAGAACGTCTCGACGGTCTGCTCGGCAGTGTATTTCCGGTCCCCCGGCTTGAACCAGCGATGCGTCCAGTTCACCATCCCGAAAAGGGTGCGAACCACCAGAGGAACGGACAGGTCGGACCGAAACTCGCCATTCTTGATGCCCTCCGCGATGAGGTCCGTGACGATTCCCTCGAAACGACGGGTCTTACGGACCATCTCCTTCGCCCACGGCGTGGACTGGAAGGCGACCTTGCCCATGTCCTCCTGGATGTAGACGTAGACGTACGGGTAGTTCGCCTCGTACGACGTGATCTGCAGCCTGATCAACATGCGGAGCTTCTCGTGCGCGCTGATCTCCAGCCCGGAGATCCGGACGGCCTCGGCGAGGTTCTCGTCGAGGACCTTCTTCGCCGTGGCCTGGAAGACCTCCTGGAAGATCTCCTCCTTGCCCGCGAAGTAGTAGTAGATCGCGGCGCGGTCGGTGCCGAAGCGGGCGGCGATGTCGTTCAGGGTGGCCGCCTCGAAGCCCTTCTCCTTGAAGACGTCCCCGGCGATCTGCAGCAGCTCGCTGCGCTTGGCCTGGTAGGTGGCGCTGCCCTCGATCTGTGCGCTGCGCCTGCGCTTCGACAACCCGCTGCCCGCCGCGGACTCCGGTGGACGCCGGGTGGGAGAAGCCATGTGGCGGACGATACCACCGCGTTTGCCGGAAATGTTCCCCGGCCGCCGCAGTAATGGAAGAATGACCACAATTCGTGCAGCCGTACGACGGCGCGTGAGAAGTTCAGGAGGACCCATGACAGCGTCGGCCGACCGCACCGCGCGGTGGACGGAGGCATCCCCCATCGCCGACCTGCTCGTCCGCGCCGCCACCGAACACCCCGACCGGGCCGCCCTCGTCTTCCCGACAGCGCGGGTCAGCTACGCCGACCTCCTCGCCGGGGCGCGCCGCGTCGCCCGTGGCCTGCTCGGTCTCGGGGTCCGGCCCGGCGAGCACGTCGCGCTGCTGGCCCCCAACGGGGTCGAGTACGTCGAGGCGTTCTTCGGGGTGAGCCTGATCGGCGCGGTGGTCGTGCCGCTCAACGCCCGCCACCGCGCCGCGGAGCTCGGCCACGTGATCGACGACGGGGACGTCGTCGTGCTGCTCACCACGGCGGCCGAGGGCCAACACAGCGACCTCGCGGGGGCCCTGCGCGAGGGGCTGCCGTCGCTGACCGACGCCGCGGACCCCACCGCCCTCGACCTTCCCGAGGCACCCCGGTTGCGCGCCGCCGCGCTGCTCGCCGGCGAGTCCAGCCCCGGCTTCCTCCCCCGGTCGCGGTTCGACGCCCTCGCCGACGGCGTTGATCCCGCGCAGGTCGACGTGCTGCGCGCCCGGGTCCGGCTCCGGGATGTCGGCGCCATCATGTACACCTCCGGCACCACGGCCAACCCCAAGGGCTGCGTGCTCACCCACGAGGCCATGACCCGCGGCCCCGTCGAACGGGCACGCCACCGCTTCGGCACCGGCGACCACGACGTGACCTGGTCCCCCGGCCCGCTGTTCCACATCGGCACCCTCTCCCCGTTCCTCGGGGTCATCGGGTCCGCCGGCACCTTCGTCACCGACGTCCACTTCGACCCCACGCGCGCGCTCGAACTGCTCGTCCGTGAGCGCGTGACGGTCGCGTTCCCCTGGTTCCCCGCCCTCGTCCAGCCGCTGCTCGACCACCCGAAGTTCGACCCGGCAGCCCTGTCGGCACTGCGCTCGCTGCTCCTCATCGGCCCCAGCGTGCTGCTCGAGCGCGTACAGACGCTGCTACCCGGGTGCGAGCTCGTCGCCGCCTGCGGGATGACCGAAGCCGCCGGAATCTACGCGGTCAGCGACCGGGAGGACGACGTCGACCTGAGGTCCCGCGCGCAGGGCAAGGCCTGCCCCGGCATGGAGATCCGGATCATCGACGTGGAATCCGGAGCCGACGTCGGACCGGGGGTGATCGGCGAGATCCTGCTGCGCGGCTACTCGGTGATGGAGGGGTACTACCGCGCTCCGGAGAAGACCGCCGAGGCGCTCGACGCCGACGGCTGGCTGCACACCGGCGACCTCTACAGCTTCACCCGCGAAGGCCAGGTCGCCTTCCACGGCAGGCTCAAGGACATGCTCAAGGTCGGCGGGGAGAACGTCGCCGCCGTCGAGATCGAGTCCTTCGTGGCGCGCCACCCCGCCGTGGAGTGGGTGGAGGTGGTGGGCCGCCCGGACCCCCGGCTCGACGAGGTCCCGGTGGCCTTTGTCGAGATCAGGGCCGGGCACACCGTCACCGAAGCCGAGCTCCTGGACTTCTGCGCGGGCCGCATCGCCCGCTACAAGGTGCCCCGGGCCTTCCACTTCCTGACCGCGGACGAGTGGCCCCGATCCGCCACGAAGATCAACAAGAACGAGCTGCGGGCCCGCGTCGCCGCGCCGGCGGCACCGCTCGCCGAGGTGGGAAGCACCTCGTGACCACACGACTGCGACGCACCCTGGTCACCGTCGCCGAGGTGCGGGAGGCCGCCGAGTCGCTCCTGGAACCGGTTCCCGACGGACCCGACCTCGACACCCTCTCGGCCGCGCTGATCCGACTCGCCGTCCACGCCTCGGTCTGCACCCTCGATCCCGCCGGCATCGACGACGCCACCTGCCGGGCGCTCGACGCGGGCGCGACACCCCAGCAGGTCCAGGAGACCCTCGTCCTGGTGTCGGCCCTCGGCGTCCACACCCTGATGGAAGGCACCCGGCGCCTCTCGACGATCCTGCGCGAGCGCGGGACGCCGGCCGCGCCGATCGACGAGGAGCGGGCCGGGCTGCGGTCCCGCCTGCAGGGCGACGCCCCCTACTGGGCGGACTTCGACCGCGAGATCCCGGGGTTCCTGGACGCCCTGCTCGAGCACTCCCCCGACGCCTACCAGGCGTTCTTCGCCTACTGTGCCCTGCCCTGGCGGAACGGGACCGTCCGCGGGCGGCTCAAGGAGCTGATCGCGATGGCCTGCGACGCCACGCCCACCCACCGGTACCTGCCCGGCGTCCGACTGCACCTGGCCAACGCCGTCCGCCTCGGTGCGGGACGCATTGCGGTCCGCCGGGCGCTCGACATCGCCGCCGCGGCCCCCTCCCACCCAGGAGTGCCCGCAGCGGAGTGAGACGGCCGGGTGCGGGCAGGCTGCCCGCACCCGGTCCCGCTCACTTGACCAGGATGCCCGCGTCGACCGGCAACTGGACACCGGTCACGTAGCGCCCGGCGTCCGAGACCAGGTAGACGATCGCGTTGCTGATGTCGACCGGGTCGACGGCGTCGACCGGCAGCGAGTTCAGCACCAGCTTCGCGAAGCCGGAGTTCTCCGCCATGTACCGCTCGACCACCGCGTTCTCCACCATCGGCGTGTGCACGCCGGTCGGGTGCACCGTGTTCACCCGGATGCTGTGCGGCGCAAGATCCACCGCGAAGTTGCGCATCAGACCGACCACACCGTGCTTGGCCGCCGTGTAGGCGTCCATCGCCAGGCTGCGGTTCGCCGCCGACTTCGACGCCGCCGTGGAGGCGGTCAGCACGATCGCCCCGCCGTTGCCCGCCTCGATCATGATCGGCGCCGCGGCATCGACGGTGTTCCACACCCCGGTCAGGTTCACGTCGATGGTGTCCTGCCAGAACTGCCGCCGCTCGACCGGATCGGTCGGCTCATCGAGCGTCAGCGCGTACACGCCGGCGTTGGCGCACACGATGTCGAGCCGACCCAGTTCGGCCACACCCGCGTTCACGGCCTCACGCAGCGCCACTCCGTCCCGAACGTCCGCCACGCTCGCGACGATCCGCCGGTCCAACGCCTCGACGAGGCGGACGGTCTCCTCGAGGTCCTCCTTGGTCGCCATCGGGATCTCCACCGACGGGATCTGCGCGCAGATGTCGACCGCGATGACGTCCGCGCCCTCCTCGGCCAGCCGTACCGCATGGCTCCGTCCCTGGCCCCGCGCCGCCCCGGTGACCAACGCGACCTTGCCTTCGAGCACTCCCACGGATTCCTCCTCCTCGTCGAGGTGATACCCGAGGACGCTATCAACGTCAGCGTAAATCATCAACGGTAACGTAAACGCGGCGAACGAGGCTGGTCCGAGGTCAACCGCACCCAGCACAGCCCCCTGATCGACACGCTCGCGGCCGAGACGTTGGGGCCTCCCGGAACGGGACGGCGGCGCACGTCCGCGCCACGGGCGAGCTGCTGATGCGCCGGCTGGACTCGCTGGGTTCTGGGGACCCGGACACGCCGAAGGCGCCCCGGGGTCCGGGGCGCCCGGCGGGGTGAGGCGGCTCGTCAGAGGTCGAGGACGAGCCGGGGCGATCGGGAACGGGAACAGCACGGCATCATCACCTCGCCGGAGGCCTGCTCCTCGGCGCTGAGGTAGGAGTCGCGGTGGTCCGGCTCCCCCTCGAGGACGTAGGTCTCGCAGGTCCCGCAGGTGCCCTCGCGGCAGGAGGTCGGCAGGTCCACCCCCGACGCCTCGATCGCCTCGGCCAGGGTCTGGTCGGCCGCGACGGTCAAGGTGATGCCCGAGGCGTCGAGCTCGACCTCGAACGGGATGTTGGCCCCCTCGAGCGCACCCTCCTTGGGCCGGAACCGCTCCAGGTGCAGTGATCCTGCGGGCCAGCTCGCGCAGTGCTGTTCGACGGCGTCGAGCAATACGCCGGGTCCACAGCAGTAGACCGCGGTGCCCGCGACGGGGGTGCCGAGGATCGTGGCCAGATCGAGGAGGCCGTGGGTGTCCTGCGGCCACACCATGACCCGCTCGCCGTAGGCTGCGAGCTCCCCGCGGAACGCCATCGTGGACTCGTGGCGCCCGCCGTAGAACAGCCGCCACGGCTTCCCGGCGTCCTCACAGGCCGCGATCATCGGCAGGATCGGGGTGATCCCGATGCCGCCCGCGATGAAGAGGTACTCGCTCGCGTCGACCAGGGCGAAATTGTTCCGTGGACCTCGGCACACGACCTGGTCGCCGACGGCCAGCCGCTCGTGGACGTGAGCCGAGCCGCCACGGCTCTCGGGCTCCCGCAGGACGCCCAGCCGCCAGTGGGACAGGTCGGTCGGGTCCCCGCACAGCGAGTACTGCCGCTCCAGGTCCGGGCCGAGGACGAGGTCGACGTGCGCGCCCGGCTCCCAGGCCGGCATCTTCTCCCCCACCGCGGGCTCCAGGCGCAGCAAGACGATCCCGTCCGCCTCGGCCTCGATCGCCGCGACGACCGCGGTCAACTCCTCCGTCACGGCCCGAGCACCTTCGCGGCCACGGCCTTGGTCGCCTCGGCGTCGCCGGTGAGCACCTGCACGGGGTTGACGACCATCATCTGGGTGATCTGGTCCTCGGTGACCCCGCGCTTGCGCAGCTCGGGCAGCACGTAGTCGGAGATGCGGTGGTGGTGCCAGTTCGGGGTGTACTTCGCGCGCCACGACGGCGGGGTGTTGATCGAGAAGAACCCGGCGTCGTGCGAGATCGTGATCTTCTCCGCGTAGCCCTGCTCGAGGAGCTTCGCGAGGGTGTCGACGCGGGACTCGTCGTCGAGCACGAACTCCATGCCGAAGCGGTCCATACCGATGAAGGAGCCGTTGTCCATCAGCTCCTTGAGGTAGTCCAGGTCCGTGGAGTCGCCGCTGTGGCCGATGACGGTGCGCTCCAGGTCCACACCGTTGGCCTTGAACCACTTCTGCTGGTCGCGCCCGTTGGCGAAGTGGACGTTGGTGTGGGTGGAGATCGGCACGCCGGTCTCAGCCTGCGCACGGGCGGCGGCGCGGTAGACGCGGTCGAGGTCGGGAGTGATGCCGTGCTCGTCGGTGACGATCTTGATGATCCCGGCCTTGACGCCGTCCGTGCGCGGGATGCCCTTGGTGATGTCCTCGACGAACATCATCTCCAGCACGTCCGGGCCGCCGAGGGTCTTGCCGACGAGCCCGTCCGGGCCGTGGGTGTGGAAGTACGTCGGGAGGTCCTTGGCGGTGTAGTAGCCGGTGGCCACGACGATGTTCAGGGGCACGCCCTCGGCGAGGCGCTGCACCGTCGGGATGTCGCGGCCCAGCCCGAGCACGGTCAGGTCGACGAAGGTGTCGATGCCCTTGTCCTCGTGCAGCGAGGTCAGGCTCTTCCGGGCGCGGGCGAAGATCGCGGCCTCGTCGTACTCCGGGTGCACGATGTTCTGCTCGAGCTCGGGGTTGCGGGCCATGATGTGCTCGTGCATCAGCGTGGTGCCGATTTGCGTGCTGTCGATCGGGCCACGCAGGGTGTTGACGGTGCTCATGCGGTGGCATCTCCTTCGATGTCGCTGGTGGGGTGCGTCAGGGCGTCGCGGCGGGCACGGGCGGCGGCCAGGCCGGCCTTGAGGAAGCCGACGTCGGAGCCCGCGGTGACCATGCGGAAGCCCCGGTCCGCCTCCGTGGTGGGGTCGCCGGTGATCCCGGCGGCGATGCCGGCCGTGGCGCAGGCGGCGACGATCTCGGCGACGGCGGCGCGGTGCCGTTCGTCGCGGGGGCCGGTGACCGGGTCGAGGCCGAGACTCACGGCGAGGTCACCGGGCCCGACGTACACGCCGTGCACGCCGGGGACCGCGGTGATCTCCTTCGCCCGGGCGACACCCTCCGCGGTCTCGATCATGACCAGGCACAGCACCTGGCCGTTGACGGTGGCGGGATCCGGCCCGAGGCCGTACGCCGACCGGGTCGGCCCCCAGCTGCGCACCCCCAGCGGCGGGTAGTGCGCCGCCGCGGCCGCTCGGCGGGCGTCCTCGGCGGACTCGACGTTCGGCACGATGATCCCCTCGGCGCCGGCGTCGAGCGCCCGACCGATCAGCACGGGGTCGTTGGTCGCGACCCGGACCAGCGCGGTGGTGCCGGTCCGGGCGGTGGCCCGCAGCATCTCCACTGGGCTGGCGAGCCCGCCCACGCTGTGCTGCTGGTCGAGGTAGAGGTAGTCGAACCCGGCCATCGCCAGGGTCTCCGCGACGTGCGGGTCGCCCGTGTGGCAGGCCAGGCCGACGGCCGTCCCGCCCGATTCCAGGATTCCCCGCAGCCGGTTCGGGTGGGCCTCGACGGTGACGGCGTAGCTCATGGCGTCGGCTGTCCCAGCGCCTTGTCGAGCCGGTACCAGTCCCGAGCGGACTCGTGCATCACCTTGGACCGCATGGACTCGGGCATGACGCTCAGCACCCGGGCGAGGTCGTCGGTGTGCAGGTGCGGGTAGTCCGTGGCGAACATGAGGACGTCCTCGGACCCCAGCCACTCGATGATCCGGCGGGCGTGCGCGTCCGGGCCGAGGTCGGCCGGGGCGATCGAGAACCGGAAGTGGTCGCGGATGATCTCGGTGGGCAGCCGGTCGACCCACGGGATCTCGCGGCGCAGGCCCTTCCACTTCTTGTTGATGCTCCAGCTCCAGGTGGGCACCCAGGCGAAGCCGCTCTCCAGCATCGTCACCCGCAGCCCGGGGAACTTCTGGAAGATCCCCTCGTAGATCAGGCTGGTCAGCTGCGCACCGTAGACCTGGATCTCCGCCGCGTACTCCTCCGCGTACCAGGAGGCGTAGCCGGTCGGGGAAGGCGCGTCCTCCGAGGTCCCGCCCCAGGCCAGGCCCATGACCAGGTCGTGGCGGGTCATCGCCTCGTACACCGGCCAGAACACCCGCTGCCCGTAGAGCCGCTCCGAGCGCACCGGCATGGTGACCTGCACGATCCGCGGATGCGAGCCCACGCGCTCGATCTCCGCCGCGGCCGCGGCGGGGTCGCGCGCCGGGACGACCATGGACCCGACGAGCCGCGGGTCACGGTCCAGCCACTCGGCGATCAGCCAGTCGTTGACCGCACGGGCCAGCGCCGGGGCCCAGTCCGGGTGGCGCAGCGAGTCCACCCCGTAGGCGGTGTTGACCAGCGCGACCTCGGTCCGCCACGGGTCCAGCACGTGCTGCTGCAGGTCCTCCAGGCGGGACGCCGGGGGCCGGCCCTCGGGGCGCCACTCGTCCCGCGCCGTCGTCGGTGCGTTCGGCGGGTACGCCAGCGCCTGACCGTTCGGGCCCTTCCAGCCACGTTCCTGGGCGCCCTGCACCCACACCGGGTCGGTGTAGGGGAACAGGGCCTCCAGCGACGGCGGGGTGGCGTGGACGTCGCAGTCGATCACGGGGCCGGTCCACACGGCGTCGCGCGTGGTGCCGTGGAGCAACGGAGCGGTCACTTCGCACCTCCTCGTGCGGGCCGCAGGGACAGCACGATGTAGTCGGACTCGACCGTCACGTCGACGGTCTCGGCGGTGTACGGGCCGGGGATCCGGTCCAGCTCGCCGCGCTCGAGCGCGGCCTGCACCTCGTCCGCGCCCTCGAGCGCGACGGGGAACGACCGGGCCCGCATCCGCGGGTTCCAGTAGGACCGGCCGTCCTCCACGTCGAACTCCCAGTTGTGGTACGGGCAGGTCACGAACGTCTGGCCGGTGTCGAGACTGACCTCGCCGGGCACCGGCGAGTCGATCTGGTTGACCACGCCGCCCTCGCACAGCGGCGCGCCGAGGTGCGGGCAGCGGTTGAGCATCGCGTAGAAGCGGCCGTCGATGTTGAACACGCCGATCTCGCGGCCACCGGCCTGGACGATCCGACGCTCCCCCGGTGCGATCTCGTCCACCCGGCCGACCACGAAACGGGTCGTGCGCTGGGTCCTCTCCGTGGTGGTCATGCGGCCTCCAGCCAGCTCGGGTCGAGGTCCGCCACGGCGGGGCAGCCCAGCAGCCGCATCGTCCGGACCATCTCGGTGCGCAGGTTCTCCAGCACGCGCTCGACGCCCGCGGTGCCCGCCGCGGCGAGCCCCCAGGCGGGCAGCCTGCCGACGAGCACCGCGCGGGCGCCCAGCGCCAGTGCCTTGAGCACGTCGCTGCCGCGGCGGATCCCGCTGTCCAGCAACACCTCCGCGTGCTCGCCGATGGCCTCGACGACCTTCGGCAGGGCGGTGAGGGTGGCCGGGGAGCCGTCGAGCTGGCGGCCACCGTGGTTCGACACGATGACGGCGTCGGCGCCCGCGTCGACCGCCCGCCGCGCGTCCTCGGGCGTGATGATGCCCTTGACCACGAGCGGGCCGTGCCAGTTCTCGCGCAGCCAGCCGAAGTCGGCCCAGGTCGGCGAGTGCGAGCCGGCGCCGCCCTTGGTCATCTCGGTGAGCACCATCGGCTTGCCGTCGACGGTGACCTCGGCGGTGTTGGGGATCTCGAACGGCAGCCCGTCGAGCAGGTACCGGATCAGCCAGGCGGGCTTGGGCAGCAGCTGGGGCGCGAGCTTCACGGCGTTGCGGGCGTTGACCCGCATCGAGTAGCTGAAGCCGTTCTTGTAGTCCCGGGACCGGAAGCCCGCCACGGCGGTGTCCACGGTCACCACGAGCGCGGAGTAGCCCGCCGCCGCAGCCCGGCCGACCAGGTGCTCCATCGTCGACTGGGAGGAGAACCGGTAGAGCTGGAACCACTGGGGCCCGTCGACCGCGGCGATGTCCTCGAGGGTGTAGCCGGCCGCGGAGCTGGCCACGTGGATCGAGCCGGCGCGCGCGGCGCCCGTCGCCAGCCCGAGGTCGCCGTCCGGGTGGACCAGGCGCATCCCCCCGCACGGGGCGGTGAGCACCGGCAGGTCGATCGGCGTGCCCAGCACCTTCGTCGACAGGTCCGGCTCGTCGACCCAGGTGGCCATGCGCGGGGCGAACGCCACGTCCTCGAACGCGCGGGCGTTGCGGCGCAACGTCACCTCGCCCTCGGAACCGCCGTCGACGTACTCCCGGATGCCTCGCGGCAGGACCCGGGCCGCGGCGCGCTGAGCGTCCGCGGAGTCGAGCAGCCGGGCGGCCCGCCTGCGGCGCGTGGCCTCGACCAGCGCGCTCACGCCGGGATCCCGTGCCCGGGCCGCAGCGGGATCTTGTAGAGGGCGCTCGCGTTCTCCCCCAGGATCCGACGGCGGCGCTCGATCGGCATGGTCTTCGGCACCGACTCGTGCGGGGAGTCGAAGTCCCAGTGCGGGTAGTCGGAGGAGAACATCAGCCGGTCCGCGAAGCCGGACTCCTCGAACATCGCGTATACGTCCGGCACCCAGGCCGGCTTCTCGGGCTCCTCGATCGGCTGAGTGGAGAACCAGAAGTGCTCGCGCAGGTACTCCGAGGGTTTCCGGGTCAGGTGCGGCAGCTCGTCGCGCAGCTTGTCGAAGGTCGCGTCGAGCCGCCAGGAGAACGGCACGGCCCAGTCCCAGCCCAGCTCCAGCAGCGCGATCTTCAGCTTCGGGAACCGCTCGAACACACCCTCGAAGACCAGGCTGGACACCATCGAGATCGGAAGCACCGCGAACGCCGCGTGCATCTCGGCGTAGAAGTTCTGCCGCCCCGCGCCGGTGGGCTGACGGCCCATGCCCGGCACGTGGAAGCCCAGCGGGATGTCGTAGTGCTCGCACGCCTCGAAGATCGGCCAGTAGCGCTGCTTGCCCAGCGGGTCCTGCCCGGCCGGCGACATCAGCACCTGCACGTAGGAGTCGCCGTTCGGGCCCTCCTTGCAGCGGACGATCTCGTCCGCGGCGCCCGCGAGGTCGCGGGGCAGGGTGATGCTCGCCTTGAACCGGTCGTCCGCGCCCGCCCAGGTGTGGGCCAGGGCGTCGTTGTAGGCACGATAGATCGCGAACGCGCACTCGTAGGGCATGTTCGCCCCGCCGTGGGTGATGATGTAGGTCTGCGGGCAGGTCAGCACCACGGCAGACATGTCGTACTTGTCCACCACCTGCTCCACGGCCAGGTGCGGGTCCACACCGACCCGCCCGTGCTCGTCCACTGCGTCGAGCCGGTGGGTGAACTCGCGCTGCGAGGGCGACACCCCGCCGCCGAAGCTGCCCAGGCCGTAGCGCGCGATGTAGTCGCGCCAGCGCTGCGGCAGGTGCTCGGCCACCTGCGGGTCCGTCGGCAGGGGCATCGGGTGGAAGTCGGTGTCGATGATGCCGAGCTTCTCCTCGACCGGGGTCTCGGCCGGGCGGACGTCGGTGAGGGTCATGGTTCGCTCCTTACAGGGCGCTGCGGCTGGTCTCGGCGGCGAAGAACACCGCGACGACCGTGAGCAGGCAGGTGGCGCCGATGAACAGGGAGATCCCGGTCGTCCCACCGGTCGCGGCCAGGATGGACGCGCAGATGAGTGGGGCGAAGCCCCCGCCGACGGTGCCGGCGATCTGATAGCCGAGGGAGGCTCCGGTGTAGCGCTGGGTCGTGGGGAACAGCTCGCCGAGCCACGCCCCGAGCGGGCTGTAGACGATGGCATGGGTGAACGCCGCCAGCGAGATGCCCAGATACATCGCCCCGACGCTGCCCGTGTCCATCAGAGCGAACATGACCGGGAAGCTCAGCGCCTGCAGGACTGCACCCACGCCGACGATCACGCGGCGACCCCAGAGATCCGAGAGGTAGGCGAAGACCGGCTGGAACACCAGCCCGATCGCCGCCGAGACGAGGACCGCGTTGAGGATGTCCGCGCGCGGGAAGCCCTCGGTGATGCCGAAGCTGACGATCCAAGTGCCGTAGACCGCACTGGCCGCGAACGCACCGAGCACCAGCGCGATCGACAGCAGCAGGTTCTTCGGGCGGCGGAGGACGTCGAGCAGCGGCACGCGGGGCTTCTCCCCCGCCGCCTGCTCCGCCCGCTCGCGGGCCTGCTTGAAGATCGGGCTCTCCTGGACCCCGAGCCTGATCCACAAGCCGATCACCACCAGGACCGCGGAGATCAGGAAGGGGATACGCCAGCCCCACGTCATCAAGGCGTCCCCGGTCGCGGCGGAGGCCAGCGCGAACGCGCCGTTGGCCAGCAGGATGCCGCCGTAGAGACCCATCTGCGCGACCGAGCTGGACAACCCCCGACGCCTGGGGGCGTGCTCCATGCTCATGAGCACCGCGCCGCCCCACTCACCACCCGCGGAGACCCCTTGGATCAGCCGCATCAGCACCAGCAGCAGCGGTGCCCAGAGGCCAATTGCCGCGTAGGTGGGGAGGAGGCCCACGAGGGTGGTCGAGACGCCCATCAAGACGATGGAGAGCACGAGCATGCCCTTGCGGCCGACCTTGTCGCCGAAGTGCCCCCAGATGATGCCGCCGATGGGCCGGGCGATGAAGCCCGCGGCCAGGGTGGCGAACGAGGCGAGGGTACCCGCGGTGGAGCTGAACTCGGGGAAGAACAGCTTGTTGAACACGGCCGCGGACGCGATGCCGAAGAGGTAGAAGTCGTACCACTCGATCACGGACCCGAAGAAGCTCGACAGGAGCACTCGGTTCCGCATGCGGCGGCTGGATTGCTGGGCGGGATCGACTGCCGGAGTGCCGTCGGCACTGCGGGCAGCGATCTGCGAGTCGGTCACCGTCGACCTCCGTGGTGGGAGCACGACCAGCGGAGCGCTGATCGTATATTCTCATGCTGAAGAATATACGTTCTCTCGGAGCGCTGTCCAGAGCCTGCGACCTGGGTGCCTTCGCGACGGATCCGGCGGAGCTCGACGTCCGTCGACGCCCCTTCGCACGCGGCCCTCGCCGGCACGTGTGCCCTGGGCGGCGATGAGGGCCGCCCCCGCGCCCCCGGGAAGATGCACTCCCTCGGCACCGCATCGACCCCACGGCGGGGCGCTCGGGTGCTTGCTCCGGGTCGGCTCCCGACGGGTCAGCCGGCGAGGCGGCCCGCACCCCGAGGGGTCTGCGGCGCGTCCGGCTCGCCCCAGAAGTCCAGAGAGTCCAGCCACTGCATGAGCAGGTCGCCCGTACCGATGAAGTGCTCCTTGGCAAGCAGGCGTGCCTGGTCGACGTCCCCGGCGGCGATGGCGTCGATCAAGGGGGTGTGCTGGGCGCGATTCACCTCGGACCACCCCGGCACGACGTGAAAGTTCTCCGGGAACTGCAAGGGGACGAGCCTGCTCGCCGCTCTGGCGAACCACTCCAACTTGGGCGCGTCCGCGATCACCGACACGTAATGGTGCAGCGCCGAGTTCAGTGAGGTGGCCAGGTGCCCGTCGGACGGGTCTGCGCCGCGGATCTGCGCATCCAGCTTCCGCAGCTCGTCCACGTCCCGGGCCGTGGCCCGGGTGGCGGCACGTGCCGCGAGCTCGCCCTCGGCGGTGCCCCACATCAGATAGGTGTCCTCGACGTCCTTACGGCGGACCGCCGACACTCGGAAACCCCGGTTCGGCTCGTGGGTCACCCAGCCGTCCTGGGTCAACAGCAGCAGCGCCTCTCGAACCGGCGTCACACTCACTCCGAGCTGTTCCGCCAGCTGGCCGAGTCGCAGAGGCTCGCCCGGCTGCACGGTGCGGGCCATGATCTGGTCCCGGATCGCGCTCGCGACGTTGCCGCGCAGCTGCTCCTTGCCCGTCCGACCCACGTGCCGATCCTACCGAGCCACCCGATCGCCGACAGTGATGGTGCGACGACGCAAGGTCGACCCTTCCCGAGCTCGTAGCCGCATCCGGATGACGCCCCATGGCGTGGTGTAGCTCGTGAGCGGCG
>NZ_JBHSQK010000116.1:0-7783 GCF_042658055.1 Pseudonocardia lutea | reverse complement strand
GCCCGGGAGAGGGCCAGCGCCTCGGCGTCCCGGCCGACCGTCTGCAGCGCCTTCGGGTCGTAGGCGTGGTCGATCCGGATCACCTCCTGCTCGATGATCGGGCCTTCGTCGAGGTCCGGGGTGACGTAGTGGGCCGTGGCGCCGACGAGCTTGACCCCGCGGTCGTAGGCCTGGTGGTAGGGCTTGGCGCCCTTGAACCCGGGCAGGAAGGAGTGGTGGATGTTGATGGCGCGCCCGTGCAGGGCCTTGCAGGTCTGGTCGGAGAGCACCTGCATGTAGCGGGCCAGCACGACCAGCTCGGCGTCGTACTCGTCGACCAGCTGGAGCAGCCGGGCCTCGGCCTGCGGCTTGGTCTCCGGGGTGACGGGCACGTGCACGAACGGCAGCCCGGCCGCCTCGGCCATCGGGCGCAGGTCCTCGTGGTTGGACACCACGGCGACGATCTCGGCGCCGAGGCTGCCCGCCCGCCAGCGGAAGATCAGGTCGTTGAGGCAGTGCCCGAGCTTGGACACCATGACCAGGATCCGGGCGTCCTGCGCCGGGGCGAAGCTGAAGTCCATGGCGAAGTCGGCCGCGACGGGCTCGAACCCGCGGGACAGGGCCTCCAGGTCGACCTCGTCGTCGGCGGTGACGACGGTGCGCAGGAACAGCCGGCCCCGGACCGAGTCGTCGAACTGCTGGTACTCGCTGATGTCGCAGCCGTACTCGAACAGGTAGGCGCTGACAGCGCGGACGATGCCGGTGCGGTTGGGACAGCTCAGGGTGAGGATGAACGAGCGGGTCACAGGGGATCTCCTCAGCACTCCACGACGGTGAGAGCCAGCCCGCCGCGGGCGGTCTCCTTGTACTTGTCCTTCATGTCCGCGCCGGTCTCGCGCATGGTCCTGATCGCCTTGTCCAGCGAGACGTGGTGGGCGCCGTCGCCGCGCACGGCCATCCGGGCGGCGGTGATGGCCTTGACCGAGGCCACGGCGTTGCGCTCGATGCAGGGGATCTGCACCAGCCCGCCGACCGGGTCGCAGGTCAGGCCCAGGTTGTGCTCGATGCCGATCTCGGCGGCGTTCTCCACCTGCTCCGGGGTGCCGCCGAGGAGCTCGGCGAGACCACCCGCGGCCATGGAGCAGGCCGAGCCGACCTCGCCCTGACAGCCGACCTCGGCACCGGAGATGGAGGCGTTCTCCTTGAACAGCAGCCCGATCGCGCCGGCGGTGAGCAGGAACCGCACGGCGGCGTCGTCGTCGAAGGCGGGCAGGAACTTCGCAGCGTAGTGCAGGACAGCGGGCACGATCCCGGCCGCGCCGTTGGTCGGGGCGGTCACCACCCGCCCGCCGGCGGCGTTCTCCTCGTTGACCGCCAGCGCCCAGAGGGTGACCCACTCCATCCCGCGCAGGGCGTCGGTGTCGTCGGCGTGGGACTCCAGCCGCCCGCGCAGCTGCGCGGCCCGGCGGCGCACCTCGAGCCCGCCGGGCAGCACCCCGGCGGTGTGCGTGCCGCGCTCGACGCACTCGCGCATCACCGACCAGATGTGCAGCAGGCCGGCGCGGATCTCCCCCTCGCTGCGCCAGGACAGCTCGTTGGCCAACATGACATCGCTGACCCGCAGCCCGGTCCGGCGGGTCAGCGCCAGCAGCCCGTCCCCGGTGGTGAACGGGTACCGCACGGGAGTCGGGTCCTCGACCAGGACCGGGCGGCCGGCCTCGTCCTCGTCGAGCACGAACCCGCCGCCGACCGAGTAGTACTCGCGCCGGTCGAGCACGGCGCCCTCGGCGTCGGTGGCGGTGAGGACCATGCCGTTGGAGTGGAAGTCCAGGCGCTTGCGCCGGTGCAGCACCACGTCGTCGTCGACCGAGAACGCGATCTCGTGCTCGCCGCCGAGCGCGATCCGCCGCCCGGAGCGCACCGCCTCGACCGCCGGGTCGGCGGCCACCGGGTCGACCAGGTGGGGCTGCTCCCCCGCCAGGCCCAGGACCACGGCCTTCACCGAGCCGTGGCCGTGCCCGGTGGCCCCGAGCGAGCCGAACAGCTCGCAGCGCACCGCGGCGGTGCGGGCGAGCAGCCCGGTCTCCCGCAGGCGGGAGACGAACAGCCAGGCTGCGCGCATCGGCCCGACGGTGTGGGAGCTCGAGGGTCCGATTCCGACCTTGAACAGTTCGAACACCGAGATCGTCATTGCGCGCTCCTCGTAGGGTCGGCGCGGTCACTCCATCCGGAGCACCGAATACTAAACTGATATATTAGTTTCAGGCAAGTGGTATTTCTGGGCGGATGCTGCTGTCTCGCTCCCTGGGTCTCAGGAACCAGGAGGACGATCGTGACCGCCGCCCCGCAGGAGCTCGGGCTGCCCCCGACGTCCGTCCCGGTGCCCGTGCCGACGTCTCGCCGACCGCGCCTACGCCGCGATCCAGGATCGGTTGATCATGCTCGACATCCCGCCGATGTCCCCCATCGACGACGTGGCCCTGATCGAGTCCCTCGGGGTCGGGCGCACCCCGGTCCGGGAGGCGCTCCGCGGGCCTGCTGCGCGCCATCGCCGGCGGCGCGGCGGCGGAGGCCGAGCGGCTCGCCCGCGAGCACGTCCAGGGCTTCGAGGAGGCGATCCGGGCGATCATCTGAGCCGGCCCGACCCGCGGGGCGGGAGCGCACGCGTCAGCCCAGCGCCACGAGGACCGGGGTGGTCATCGGACGATCTGCTCCCGGACGGCGGCGGTGACCTTGTCGGCGCGGACGAGGAGGTCGTCGACACCGGTGAGGGCGTCGGCGAGTTCCGCGCGGGCGCCCGGGTCGGTGATGCCGACGAGGTTGATCTCGACGTTGACCCGGGCGGTGGAGGCGGCGGCACGGGCCGCGTCCGCCGCGGCCGCGACGTCGCTGACGACGGTGGGGTTGCCGATCGGCCGCAGCCGTTCGGCCAGGCCGAGGATGCGATCGGCCAGGGCGACGACCTGGGCCGGGACCCGCCCGGCCTCGATCAGGGCGGCGGCGATCGCGAGGGACCGTCCGGTCTTCTCCCGCTCGGTCGCGCGCGGCATCGCGAAGGCGGACCCGACCGCCCCGAACACCGCGGCGTCCTGCTCGGCGAGGCTCAGCGCGAGCAGGCGGCACTCGTCGGAGTCGTCACGGACGGCGGTGATGGTGTCGACGTGGCCGGCGTACGTCTCGCCGTCGCTGTAGCGGGCGACCATCCCGACGAGCGCGGCCGCCTGCGCGGCGTGCAGCGCCGCGCTCGCGCCGCCGCCGGGGGCCGGGACCCGCGCGGCGAGGGACTGCAGGAACTCGTCGAGGGTGTCCGTGCGCATGGGGTCGTCCTTCACGTTCGAGCCCGCGCGGGCGACGCCGGCATCGGCCCGCGGTCGGGGCGAGGGGTCAGCGGCGGATGCGGGCCATCTCCGGGTCGACCAGCGGCTCGGCCGAGACGGTGGCGCGCACCCTGCGGTCGAAGTACTGGATCTCCACGGAGGTGCCGATCTCGACGGCGGGCAGCCAGGCGTAGGCGACGGGCGTGCCGATCGAGTGCCCGAACGCGGCGGAGGTGACGTAGCCGGCGGGCCGCCCGTCGAGGAGGACGGGCTCGTGGCCCAGCACGACGCTGCGGCCGTCGTCGACGGTCAGGCAGGTCAGCCGCCGGGTGACGCTGTCGTCGCCGAGGCCGGCGAGCGCGTCCCGGCCGACGAACTCGCCCTTCTGCGGCCGCACCGCGAAGCCGACGCCGGCCTCGTACGGGTTGTGCTCGGTGGTCATGTCCGTACCCCAGGCCCGGTAGCCCTTCTCCAGGCGGAGGCTGTTGAAGGCCGCACGGCCGGCGGCGATCACCCCGAGCGGGCGACCGGCCTCCCACAGCACGTCCCACAGCTTCTGCCCGTACTCGGCGCTGGTGTAGATCTCCCAGCCCAGCTCACCGACGTAGGACAGCCGCATCGCGGTGACCGGGATCCCCGCGATCTGTGCGGCCCTGGCGCGGAAGTACTTCAGGCCCTCGTGGGAGAAGTCGTCCGGGCTGAGCGGCTGGACCAGGTCGCGGGCCAGGGGCCCCCACACGCCGATGCAGCAGGTGCCGCCGGTGATGTCGCGGATCTGCACGGTGTGGTCGCCCGGGGCCTGGCGGCGCAGGTGGTCCAGGTCGAGCCGGCCGTTGGCGCCGACCTGGAAGCGATCCTCGGCCAGCCGGGCGACGGTGAGGTCGCTGCGGATGCCGCCGGCCTCGTCGAGGGCCAGGGTGTAGGTGACCGAGCCGACGGACTTGTCCATCTTCCCGGTGGTCAGCCGCTCCAGGAAGGCGAGCGCGCCCGGGCCGGCGACCTCGATCCGCGTCAGCGGGGTCATGTCGTAGAGCGCGACCGCGGTGCGGGTCCTCCACGCCTCGGCAGCGGCGATCGGCGAGTGGAACATCGCCGACCAGGCGTCCCGTGCGGGGGGCTGCCACTCGGCGGGCAGCTCGTCGACCAGGTGCGCGTTGGCCTCGTACCAGTGCGGGCGCTCCCAGCCGTGCGACTCGAGGAAGAACGCGCCGAGCTCCTGCTGCCGGGCGTGGAACGGGCTGACCCGCAGGTTCCGCGGGGACTCCCTGGGCTGCAACGGGTGCAGCACGTCGTAGATCTCGACGAAGTTCCGCTGGGAGGTCTCGTCGACGTAGGC
Source organism: Pseudonocardia lutea (assembly GCF_042658055.1). NCBI lineage: Bacteria > Bacillati > Actinomycetota > Actinomycetes > Pseudonocardiales > Pseudonocardiaceae > Pseudonocardia > Pseudonocardia lutea. The sequence continues at coordinate 3,151 of NZ_JBHSQK010000116.1, read as the reverse complement.
GTCGGTCGTCTGGATCTCGTCGAAGCGCGCCACGTCGCAGCCGTGCAGCTCGATCTCGCTGCGGCCGTCGACGAGCAGCTGGGCGACCGCGCGGGCCACGCCCGAGGAGTGCGTCACCCAGACCGCCTCGGCGATCCAGAAGCCGGCCACCTCGGGGGACTCGCCGATCAGCGGGCCGCCGTCCGGGGTGAAGGAGAAGATCCCGTTGAAGCCCGTCTCGATCTTCGCCTCGCGCAGGGAGGGCAGCAGCAGCCGGCTGTGCTCCCAGGAGGGGGCGAAGTCCTCCTCGGTGAACGGCAGCATCGACGGCATGGCGGCCTCGCCCATGTCGTCGTCGTCGACCTCGGGCAGGTCGGTGAGGCGCACGGGCATCGGGCGGTGGGCGTACGAGCCGATGCCGATACAGTCGTTGTGCTCGCGGTAGTAGAGGTCCTGGTCCTGCTGGCGCAGGATCGGCATCCGGGCTTCGATCTCGTCGTCGTTGCGGCCGACGAGCTCGGCGACCTGCCCGGTCCGCACGTACTGGTGGGCCAGCGGCAGCAGCGGCACCCGCATGCCGACGAGCTCGCCGAGCTCGCGGCCCCAGAACCCGCCGCAGGACACGACGATGTCGGCGGGCACCTCGCCGTGGGTCGTCTGCACCCCGGTGACCCGGCCGCCGGCCTGGTTGATCCCCACGACCCGGGTCGAGCCGCGGAACTCCGCGCCCCGGGACCCGGCGCGCCGCATCAGGGCGACGACCGCGCGGGAGGCCTTGGCGAGCCCGTCCGTCGGGGTGTGCAGGCCGCCGAGGACCTGCTCGGGGTCGAGCAGCGGGTGCAGCCGCGCGCACTCCTCCGGCCCGACGACCTCACCCGGGACGCCCCAGGAGGTGGCCCAGCCCTGCTTACGGTGCAGGTCGGCGAGCCGCTCCGGCGTGGTCGCGACCTCCAGACCGCCGACCTGGTTGAAGCACCAGGCCCCGTCGACGTCCAGTCCCAGGAGCTTCTCGACGGTGTAGGTGGCGAACTCGGTCATGGTCTTCGACGCGTTGGTCTGGAAGACCAGGCCGGGCGCGTGCGAGGTCGATCCGCCGGTGAGCGGCAGCGGTCCCTGGTCGAGGACGGTGACCCGGGTCCATCCGCGTCCGGTGAGCTCGTCCGCCAGGTTCGCCCCGACGATCCCGGCTCCGATGATGACGACGCGTGGGGTGGTGCTCATGCTGTCTCCTCACGGGCGGTCGTCGGCGACCGCCGCGCAGTGCGTCAGGGCGATCAGGTGGTGGCGAGCGCGTGCTCGGGGCGGGAGGCGGGGCGGAGCTCCGTGCGGAACTCCTGGGCGGCGTCGAGGAGCCAGTCGGCGAGGTGGCCGGCGAAGGACGGGCGCACGAAGAGCCGGTAGTCGTCCTCGGCGAGGGCCAGCAGCAGCACCCCGGCCAGGCCGACCGTGGTCTGCGCGGCGGAGCCGGCGGGGAAGGCGAGCGGGCGCAGGTCCAGCGAGCAGCCGAAGGACAGCAGCTCGCGGGCCCGGCCCCCGCGGAGGCGGAGGCTGGTGCGCTGCGCGGAGACGTCGACCGCGGCGCCGCCGTAGGGCGAGACCGCGCCGATGAGCGTGTGCTCCCACTCGTGCGGCTGCGCAGCGCTCGTCACCAGCCACTCGTCCGGCCCGAGCCAGATCAGCTGCCCGTCGCCGGTGCGGGTCCAGGTGTTGGGCGTGGTCGGCAGGGCGGCACCGAGCATCCGCGCGGCGGCGTCGGCGCCCGGCCCGCCGGGATCGACCCGCAGGTCGACCGCGGCGACCTCGGCCTCGGCCTCGATCCGCAGCCCGGTGCCGGCGGGACCGGCCAGCTCGGCGGAGAGCTCGGCCAGGGCCGGCTTCCGGCTCTCGAGCGGGTGGGTGCGGTACAGCGAGGGCGACTGGGTGCGGGACCGGATGCGGTCAGCCATCGCGGCGTGCTCCTTCCGGGTCGACGAGGACCGATCCGCCGATCTCGACGGGGACGAGGGCGCCGTCCACCGGGACGTGCACGATCTCCCCGATCCGCGCCCGGCCGCCCTTGACCAGCGCCAGCGCGAACGGGCGACCCAGCTCGGCGCTGTGGTAGCTGGAGGTGACGTGCCCGAGCATCGGCACCGGTGGCGGGGGCAGCACCCCGTCGGCGCGGAACTCGACGATCTGCGAGCCCTCGGGCAGCTTCGTGCGGGAGTCGGTGGGCAGCAGCGAGACCAACTGCTTCCGCAACGGGTTCTGGTTCTCCGGGCGGGCGAACGAGCGCTTGCCCACGAAGTCCGGCTTCTTCTTCGACACCGCCCATTCCATGCCCAGGTCGTGCGGGCTGACGGTGCCGTCGGTGTCCTGGCCGATGATCGGGTAGCCCTTCTCGGCGCGCAGGACGTGCATGGTCTCGGTGCCGTACGGGGTGATCCCGTACGGCGCGCCGGTCTCGAGCAGCCGCTCCCACACCGCGCGCGCGTACCAGGAGTTGACGTTGACCTCGAAGGCCAGCTCCCCGGAGAAGGAGATCCGGGCGATCCGGACCGGGACCCCGTCGAGCTCCGTGTCGTGCCAGGCCATGAACGGGAAGGCCGCGTCGGAGACGTCGAGGCCGGGGAAGACCTCGGCGACGACCTCGCGCGAGCGGGGGCCGACGACCGGGAAGACCGCCCACTGCTCGGTCACCGAGGTCAGCGTGACGCGCAGCTCCGGCCACTCGGTCTGCAGCCACTCCTCGAGGTGGTCGAGGATCGTCGCCGCGCCGCCGGTGGTGGTGATGACCAGGAACCGGTCCTCGCCCAGCCGCAGGACGGTGCCGTCGTCGATGACCATGCCGTCGTTGCCGCACATGACGCCGTAGCGCACGCGGCCGATCTTGAGGCTGCTCATCATGTTCGTGTAGACGCGGTCGAGCAGCACCGCGGCGTCCGGGCCCTGGACGTCGATCTTGCCGAGGGTGGAGCCGTCGAGGATGCCCACGCCGCCGCGGACGGCCGCGCACTCGCGCAGCACGGCGGTCTCCATGTCCTCGCCCGGCCGCGGGTAGTAGCGGGCGCGCTTCCACTGCCCGACGTCCTCGAACACCGCGCCGGCCTGGATGTGCCAGGCGTGCAGCGCGGTGGTCCGCACCGGGTCGAACAGCGCCCCGCGCTCGCGGCCGGCCAGGGCGGCGAAGGCG
>NZ_JBHSQK010000115.1:0-638 GCF_042658055.1 Pseudonocardia lutea | reverse complement strand
CAGTGAACTAAGGCATGAACACGCTCTGCGGGACCTTCTGCGGGCGGCCGGTATGTCCCGTAGCACGTGGTATTACAATATGAATGCACTGAAGCAAGGGGACAGGTATGCGGGTCTTAAAGAGAACATCAGGAAGATATACCACTATCACAAAGGTCGTTATGGCTACCGCAGGATCACGCTCGCACTGAGAAAACAGGGGCTGCGGATAAACCATAAAACAGTGCAGCGGCTGATGGCAGAACTGTCACTCCGGTCTGTGATAAGGGCGAAAAAATATCGTGCCTGGAAAGGGAGAACGGGCGAGGCCGCGCCCAATATCCTGAGCCGGAACTTCGGTGCNTTCCCGAAGCTCAGACCGGGAGATGCTCCGCTGCTGCACTCGGATCAGGGCTGGCATTACAGGATGAGGAGCTATCAGGAACGTTTAAAGGCGCATGGGATGACGCAGAGTATGTCGCGTAAAGGAAACTGCCTGGATAATGCAGTGATGGAAAACTTCTTCGGGACCCTGAAATCGGAGTGTTTTTATCTGAGGGAGTTCAGGAGTGTCAGTGCGCTAAGAAAAGCCGTAGAGGACTATATCCATTACTACAACAACGAGCGGATAAGCCTGAAATTAAAAGGCCTGAGTCCGG
>NZ_JBHSQK010000114.1:0-2039 GCF_042658055.1 Pseudonocardia lutea | reverse complement strand
TCCGTTGAGCGATGGCCCTTCCATTCAGAACCACCGGATCACTATGACCTGCTTTCGCACCTGCTCGCGCCGTCACGCTCGCAGTCAAGCTAGCTTATGCCATTGCACTAACCTCCTGATGTCCGACCAGGATTAGCTAACCTTCGTGCTCCTCCGTTACGCTTTGGGAGGAGACCGCCCCAGTCAAACTACCCACCAGACACTGTCCGCAACCCCGGTCAGGGGCCAACGTTAGAACATCAAACATTAAAGGGTGGTATTTCAAGGTTGGCTCCACGCAGACTGGCGTCCACGCTTCAAAGCCTCCCACCTATCCTACACATCAAGGCTCAATGTTCAGTGTCAAGCTATAGTAAAGGTTCACGGGGTCTTTCCGTCTTGCCGCGGGTACACTGCATCTTCACAGCGAGTTCAATTTCACTGAGTCTCGGGTGGAGACAGCCTGGCCGTCGTTACGCCATTCGTGCAGGTCGGAACTTACCCGACAAGGAATTTCGCTACCTTAGGACCGTTACAGTTACGGCCGCCGTTTACCGGGGCTTCGATCAAGAGCTTCTCCTTACGGATAACCCCATCAATTAACCTTCCGGCACCGGGCAGGCGTCACACCGTATACGTCCACTTTCGTGTTTGCACAGTGCTGTGTTTTTAATAAACAGTTGCAGCCAGCTGGTATCTTCGACTGGTCTCAGCTCCACCCGCAGGGGCTTCACCTACACACCAGCGTGCCTTCTCCCGAAGTTACGGCACCATTTTGCCTAGTTCCTTCACCCGAGTTCTCTCAAGCGCCTCGGTATTCTCTACCTGACCACCTGTGTCGGTTTCGGGTACGATTTGATGTTACCTGATGCTTAGAGGCTTTTCCTGGAAGCAGGGCATTTGTTACTTCAGCACCGTAGTGCCTCGTCATCACACCTCAGCCTTGATTATCCGGATTTGCCTGGACAATCAGCCTACATGCTTAAACCGGGACAACCGTCGCCCGGCTAACATAGCCTTCTCCGTCCCCCCTTCGCAGTAACACCAAGTACAGGAATATTAACCTGTTTCCCATCGACTACGCCTTTCGGCCTCGCCTTAGGGGTCGACTCACCCTGCCCCGATTAACGTTGGACAGGAACCCTTGGTCTTCCGGCGAGCGGGCTTTTCACCCGCTTTATCGTTACTTATGTCAGCATTCGCACTTCTGATACCTCCNCGCTGCCGCAGCTTCGGTGCATGGTTTAGCCCCGTTACATCTTCCGCGCAGGCCGACTTGACCAGTGAGCTATTACGCTTTCTTTAAATGATGGCTGCTTCTAAGCCAACATCCTGGCTGTCTGTGCCTTCCCACATCGTTTCCCACTTAACCATGACTTTGGGACCTTAGCTGGCGGTCTGGGTTGTTTCCCTCTTCACGACGGACGTTAGCACCCGCCGTGTGTCTCCCGTGATAACATTCTTCGGTATTCGTAGTTTGCATCGGGTTGGTAAGTCGGGATGACCCCCTAGCCGAAACAGTGCTCTACCCCCGAAGATGAGTTCACGAGGCGCTACCTAAATAGATTTCGGGGAGAACCAGCTATCACGGAGTTTGATTGGCCTTTCACCCCCAGCCACAAGTCATCCGCTAATTTTTCAACATTAGTCGGTTCGGTCCTCCAGTTAGTGTTACCCAACCTTCAACCTGCCCATGGCTAGATCACCGGGTTTCGGGTCTATACCCTGCAACTTAACGCCCAGTTAAGACTCGGTTTCCCTGCGGCTCCCCTATACGGTTAACCTTGCTACAGAATATAAGTCGCTGACCCATTATACAAAAGGTACGCAGTCACACCCGAAGGTGCTCCCACTGCTTGTACGTACACGGTTTCAGGTTCTTTTTCACTCCCCTCGCCGGGGTTCTTTTCGCCTTTCCCTCACGGTACTGGTTCACTATCGGTCAGTCAGGAGTATTTAGCCTTGGAGGATGCTCCCCCCATATTCAGACAGGATACCACGTGTCCCGCCCTACTCTTCGAGTTCACAGCCTGTGCATTTTGGTGTACGGGACTATCACC
>NZ_JBHSQK010000113.1:286-29918 GCF_042658055.1 Pseudonocardia lutea | reverse complement strand
CGCCGCGCCGGGGGCGGCGGGGGGCCCGCCACGGGCCAGCACCCGGTTCAGCGTGGTCCGGGTCAGCGGGTCGGGCGCGACGCCCAGCTCCCGCTCGAGCAGCGACGCGCAGCGGTGGTAGGTGCTCACCGCCCCGGCCCGGTCCCCCGCGCCGGCCTGCAGCTCCATGAGCCGGCGGTACCCGGCCTCCTCCAGCGGACGCAGCTGCACCCGCCGCCGGGCGAGCCCGACGGCCGCCGCGGGGTCCCCGAGCCGGGCCTGCACCTCGACGGTCCGGTCGAGCAGGTCGACGCACTGCTGCTCCAGCGCCGACCGCGCCTCCGCCGCCCAGTCCTCGCCGTTGCCCGGCAGGAACTCGCCGCGGTAGTGGTCCAGGGCCGCGCCCGCGTGCGCCAGGAAGGCCGCGGCGTCGCCCCGCCGCTCGGCCGCGAGGGCGGCGGCGCGGGCCCGCTCGAACTCGCGGACGTCGACGCGGCAGTCCGGCGCGTCCTGCCAGCACAGGTCCCGGGTGCGCACCCGCAGCGACGTCCCCTCGCCGAGCAGCCCGCGGAGGTGGTGCAGCTCCCGGCGGAGGTTCGTCAGGGCCTGGTCGTCCGTCGAGTCCGGCCAGAAGAGCGGGGCGATGCGCTGGCGGGGCTGCGGGGACCCGGCGTGCAGCACGAGGTAGGCGACCAGGAGGAGCGTGCGGGAGGACCGGACCAGGACCGTTCCGTCGCCGTCCCGCACCACCTGCTCGCCCAGGAGGCTGACCTCCAGCATCGCGGCCCCACCCCACCTCGGCACGGCCGGGTGCCCGCGGCCGTCCCGCCAGCCTCCCGGCCGGCACGGGTGGTCGGCAGGGCCACCCGGCCCGGCGGGAGGGGGACCGATCGGCCCGACCGGCCGGCCCCGGCCACGCAGGGTCCCGGCCCGGGCACGGCCTGCGACAACGGCGGCCGACCGGGGCGGGACCCGAGGGTGTCAGGCCGCGACGAGCACCGGGTCCCGCGGCGCGGCGAGCTCGGCCGCGAAGCCGACCTCGTGGCCTCCCGACACGGCGACCGCGGCGGGGAACACCGAGAGGAACAGCGCCTGTGCGGCGACGTTCTCGGCGAGCACGTCGGCGTGCACCACCCGGTGCCCCGCCGCCCGGCCCCGCTCGACCACGGCGCGGACCAGCCGGGCGCCGATCCCGCGGCCCTGCCAGTCGTCGGCGACCTCGACGGCCAGCTCGGACCGGCCGCCCGGTACGGCGATGATCCGCGCGATCCCGACGGGCCGACCGGACCCGGTGAAGGCCGCGACGGCGATGTGGGACCGCCCGTCGACGGCGGCGAGCAGGGCCAGCACCTGCGGCGTCGGCCGCGGCGCGGAGGTGTGGAAGCGGCGGTAGCGGCTCGTCGGGGACAACGCCGCCAGCACGGCGTCGAGCACGTCGAACCGGCCCGGGCCGAGCTCGCGGATCCGGACGTCGATGTCCGCGGTCCCGGCGTTCTCGCAGGCGATGTCGCGGGTCGTGGTCCCGCAGGGCGTGGTGTCGGCGTTCACCGGAACACCTCCGTGGTGAGCAGGGCGAGGGCGAGGGCCCCGAAGAGGGCGATCGGCAGGTTGCGGGTCCGGTGCCACAGCACCCAGGCCGCGGCGGCGGCCACGACGGCCGGCACCGTGTCGGCGACCGTGACCGCCCCGTGCGGGACGAGCAGTGCCGGCGCGACGATCGCGCCCAGGGCCGCGGGGCCGACGTGCGGCAGCACCCGCGCGAGGGGGGCCGGCGGCTCGGGCCGGGCCAGGACGAGGAAGGCCGCACGCATCGCGTAGGTACCGACGCCGACGGCGACGAGGACGAGCAGGTCAGGCATCGGGTGCTCCCTCCGGACGGGACGTGCGCCGCCGCCACGTGTCGACGGCGGCACCGGCGCCGATGCCCGCCGCGGCCCCGACGACCAGGCCGAGGCCGAGGGGCAGGGCCGTCGCCGCCAGGGCGGCCGCGGCCCCGGCCGCGGCGGCGGCGTACGCGGCACGCGTGGTGAGCATCGGAAGCAGCAGGAGCAGGAAGGTCAGCGGGGCGGCGAGCTCCACGTGCAGCCACTCCGGCAGCAGGCCGCCGAGCAGCACCCCGGCCCCGGTCAGCACCTGCCAGGCGACGAAGAGCGTGCCGGCGACCGTGAGGTAGTAGACGAGCCGCTCGCGGGACCCGCCGCCGCGGTCCGGGCGGGCGAACCGCCCGATCGCCAGCGCGTAGATCGGGTCGGACAGCAGGTACGCGCCGAGCCACCGCCAGCGCCGCGGCCACTCCGCGGCGTACGGCGCGAGGGAGGCGCCGTACAGCAGCATCCGTGCGTTGACCACCACCGCCGCGACCACGACGAGGACGGCTCCCGCCCCGCCGTCGAGCAGGGTGACCGCGACGAGCTGGGTCGCGCCGTTGAACAGCAGCAACGACGAGGCCCACGCGACCCACCCCGGCAGCCGGGTCGCTGCGAGGGTGGCGCCGAGCGTCAGGCCGAACGGCAGGTAGGCCACGATCACGGCGGCGGAGTCGGCGAGGCCGCGGCGGAACGGGGCGGTCCCCGCCGGCGCCGCCCGAGCCTCCGCCGATGTCTCCGCCGATGTCTCCGCCGACAACTCCGGCTCCGTGCGGGGTTCCGGTCCCACGCTGCAGGTGGGCTCGAGCGGGGTCCGGTGCTGGGTCACGAGGATCTCCTCGCCGAGTCGGTGGAGCGGGTCGGTGATGCGGACGACCCGACGCTAGGAACGCGCCGTTCCGGCCCCGTTCGACCGCGCGCGGCCGCCCCGGCGGCGGTGCCGAACGCCGAGCGGGCGGGGAACGCGACCACCGCGCCGTCCCGCTTGACCTGAACCCCGGTTCAGCCTGCAGGCTCGTCCCGTGACCGCTCGACCGACACTCCCGGTGCCCACCGTCCGCGACGAGCTCGTCGGCCCCGGTCGCCGGGCGGTGACCGTCGGGATAGTGCTGCTGATCAGCCTCGTCGCGTTCGAGCAGATGGGCGTCGGCACCGCGATGCCCGCGGTGGTCGCCGAGCTCGGCACCGTCGCGGACTACGCCTGGCCCTTCGTCGCCTTCGTCGCCACGACCGTCGTCGGCACCGTCCTCGGCGGGCGGTGGTGCGACGCCCGCGGGCCCCGGCTCGTCCTGCTGCTCGCCCCGGGCGTGTTCGGGCTGGGACTGCTCGTGGCCGGCACCGCCGGGACGCTCGGTCAGCTCCTGGCCGGGCGGCTGCTGCAGGGACTCGGCGCCGGTGCCCAGGGCGTGGCGGTGTACGTGCTGATCGCGCTGGTCTACTCGGCCCACGCCCGGCCCGCGGTGTTCGGGCTGGTGTCCTCGGCGTGGGTGGTGCCGTCGCTGGTCGGGCCGCCGGTCGCCGGGCTGGTCACCGAGCACCTGTCCTGGCACTGGGTCTTCCTCGGGCTGCTCCCGCTGGTGGCGCTGGCCGTGCTGCTGGTGCTGCCGGCGGTGCGCGGGATGGCCGCGCCCGTCGAGCCCGCCCCGCCGCGCCGCGGGCTCGTCCCGGCGGCCGTGGCCGCGGCCCTGGGCGTGTCCGCGCTCAGCTGGGCCGGCCAGCACCCGACGTTCGTCGGCGCGGTGCTCGCGGTGGCCGCCCTGACGGTGCTGGTGCCCGCGCTGCGCCGGCTGGTCCCGAAGGGGACGGTCCGGGCGCGCCGCGGGATCGCGGCGGTCGTCGCCGGGCGGGCGCTGATCGCGGGGGCGTTCTTCACCGTGACCGCGTACCTGCCTCTCATGCTGACGGCGACGCACGGCTGGTCGCTGTCCGCCGCCGGGCTGCCGTTGATCGTGGGGTCGCTGGGCTGGTCCGGGGCGGCGGCGTGGCAGGGCCGCCGGCCCGAGCTGTCGCGCCCGCGGCTGCTGCGGATCGGGATGCTGCTGATCGCGACCGGGACCGCCGGCCTGCTCGTCGTGGCCCCGGCCTGGGGGGTCGCGTGGGCCGCGCTGCCGCTCTGGCTGGTCGCCGGCGTGGGCATGGGCCTGGGCTTCTCCTCGCTGTCCGCGTTGCTGCTGGCCGGCTCCGCCCCGGACGCCGGATCAGGGGTCGGCTCCGCACGCTCCGCCTCCGTCGGCTACCACTCGTCCGCCGCCCAGCTCGCGGACCAGCTCGCCCAGGCCACGTTCGTCGGGCTCGGCGGCGCGCTGCTCGCCGTCCTGGTGACCCCGGCCGTCGCGTTGCCCGTGCTGCTCGTGGTGCTGGTGGTGCTCGCCCTGGCGGGGGCGGCGGTCGCGCCCCGGACGGCGCCGCGGCCGACCGACCCCTGAGCCGTCGTGTCACCGGGCGGTGCGCGCGTCGTCACGGCGATGCCCGGGGTTGTGGCGACGGGCCACGGGTAGCCCGCGCCGGTGACGACAGCACGCGAGCGACTGCAGCAGGCGGCCGCGGACCGGTTCGACTTCGCCGAACTGCACCCCGACCAGCTCGACGGCATGGAGCACCTCCTCGAGGGCCGCGACGTCCTCGCCGTGCTGCCCACCGGTGCCGGGAAGTCCGCGATCTACCAGGTGCCCGCGGTGCTCCTGGAGGGCCCGACCGTCGTGGTGTCGCCGCTCATCGCGCTGCAGCACGACCAGCAGCAGGGGCTCGCCGAGCGGGACGTCCCGGAGGCCGTCACGGTGAACTCGGCCCAGCCGGCCGCGCGGACGAGGCACGCCTGGGAGGCGCTCGCCACGGGCGAGGCCGAGTACCTCTTCCTCGCCCCCGAGCAGCTGGACAAGGACGAGGTCGTGGAGCAGCTCGTCGAGGCCGGCGTCAGCCTGTTCGTGGTCGACGAGGCGCACTGCGTGTCGGAGTGGGGCCACGACTTCCGGCCCGACTACCTGCGCGTCGGTGCGGCGATCCAGCGCCTCGGGCACCCGCCGGTGGTGGCCCTGACGGCGACCGCGGCGCCCCCGGTGCGGGCGGACATCGTCGAGCGCCTCGGCCTGCGCGAGCCCCGCGAGATAGTGCGGAGCTTCGACCGGCCCGAGCTGCACCTGACCGTGCAGGTCTACGCCGACGACGACCTGCGGCACCGCGAAGTCGTCGAGCGGGTCCGGGAGCTGCCGAAGCCCGGCCTGGTCTACGTGGCCACCCGGAAGGAGGCCGAGCGCTACGCCGAGGCGCTCGGGGTCGCGGCGCCCGACGTCCGCACGGGGCATTACCACGCGGGCCTGAACCGGAAGCGGCGCGAGGAGGTGCACGACGGCTTCCTCGCCGGCGACCTCGACGTCGTCGTCGCCACCTCGGCCTTCGGCATGGGCATCGACAAACCGGACGTGCGGTTCGTGCTGCACGCCGCCTCGCCCGGCTCGCTCGACGCCTACTACCAGCAGATCGGCCGGGCCGGCCGGGACGGCGAGCCCGCCACCGTCGAGCTGCACCACCACCACGAGGACCTGCGCCTGCAGCGCTTCCTGGTGGCCCGCCGGCCCAAGCCTGACGCGCTGCGCGCGGTGCTCACCGCCCTCGAGGAGGGCCCGGCCGGCGGCAAGGAGCTCGGCGAGCGTGCCGAGCTGTCCCCGCAGCGGCGGACCAACGCGGTCAACCTGCTGGAGCAGGTCGGCGCCGTGCGGGTCGACGAGGGCCGGATCTCGCGTGCCGGACTGTCGGCGCAGGAGGCGGTCGAGGCCGCGGTCGAGGCCGCCGAGCGGCACCGCCGGCTCGTCCGCTCCCGCATCGACCTGGTCCGCGAGTACGCCGAGACCGCCGGCTGCCGCCGCCGCTACCTCCTGGGCTACTTCGGCGAGGAGCTCGGCGGGCCGTGCGGGCACTGCGACACCTGCGAGGCGGGCTCGGCCGCCGAGCACGTGCCGGACGACCTCGGCGACGAGCGCGAGGGCCTCACCCCCAGCACGCCCGTCCGGCACACGGAGTGGGGCGACGGCGTGGTGCTCGCCACCGAGGCCGACCGGCTGACCGTGCTGTTCGACGGGCGCGGCTACACCACGCTCTCCCGCGCGGCCGTGGAGCAGAACGACCTTCTCGACGTCCGCGAGGGGTGAGTCCCGCATGCGGGCCGCCACGACCGCCCGCCGGGCGCGTCAGCCGCGGATGTCGGAGGCCGCGTCCTCGATGAGGTAGCAGATCCGGTCGGGGTGGCAGCGTCTCGCGTCCGGGACCACCGCGGGCGGAACCCGCGCGCGGAGGTCGTCGCGGAGCGCCGTCAGCTCCCCGATCCTGGCCTCGACGGCCGCGATGTGGTTCGTGAGCAGCTCCGTGACGTGCTCACACGGCGGCCCGCCCTGGTCGCGGACGCGCAGCACCTCGGCGATCTGGGCCAGGGTCAGGCCGAGGGCCTGCGCCGATCGCGCGAACCTCAGGCGCGTCACGGCGTCGTCGTCGTAGTCGCGCTGCCCCCCGCGCGTGCGCCGCGGGGCCGGCAGGAGCCCGGACTGCTCGTAGAAGCGGATGGTGCGCACCCGCACCCCGGTCCGCCCGGCGAGCTCCCCGATCCGCATCGGGGGAGGCTAGCTCCGACGACACTTGACCCTCCAGCCCGGTGGAGGTCCTACGGTTCGACGAGCGGCCGGGCGAGCGGGCGTCGGGCGTGACCGGACGGCGCCGTCGTCCCTGCCGCTGTCGAGTGCCTCACCCGAGCAGGCCCACCCCCGCCCTGCTCGGGTGAGGCCGCCCGGCCGGCCCCTCGATCCGCCGGCGGGCGTGTGCACCACTCGTCCCCGGTTCCTACCGGTCCAGCAGCTCCTTCACCGCGGCGTCGATGAACGCGGTGTCGACCGGGTTCGCCCCGCCGCCCGCGAAGTGCCCCCACACGCCCGGGATCACCCGCAGCTCGGCGTCGCGCATGTGCGAGACGGCCCACTTCTCGTCCTCCGGCGGGAAGTACAGGTCCTTCTCCGCCGGCATCACGATCGCCTTGGCCCGGATCGAGCCCAGCGCCTCCTCGGTGGAGGAGAACCCCGGCGTCCTCCCGACGTCGCCGTTCCACCAGGTGTCGAGCATCGTGAGCAGGTTGTTCGGGTCGCGGTCGTCGAGGAAGAAGCCCTCCCAGAACCCGACCGCGAAGTCCTCCAGCGAGGTGTGGCCCATCTCCCGCCACACCTCGTCCCAGTAGAAGGCCTGCGAGAAGCCCCAGCCCGCGTAGATCCGGGCGAAGGCGCGCAGGCCGGCGACCGGCCAGTCGTCCGGCGGGTACCAGCCGCCGTCGAACCCGACGGACGCGGTCAGCGCCGCGCGCAGCGAGTCGAGGAAGACCTGGTTGTGCGGCGCGGTCCGCGGCGAGCCGCAGAAGGGCAGCATGCGCTGCACCATCTCCGGATGGCTGACCGCCCACTGGTAGGTCTGCCCCGCGCCCATCGACCAGCCGAGGACCAACGGCAGCGTCTCGATCCCGAACACCTCGGTGACGAGCCGGTGCTGCGCCGCGACGTTGTCCCGCACGTTGATCCGCGGGAACCGGGCCCGGTCCCAGGGCGGCGGGGTGTTCGACGGCGACGACGACAGCCCGTTGCCCAGCATGTTCGGCACGATGACGAACCAGCGGGCGGGGTCGAGGGCCATCCCTTCGCCGATGAGCCACTCGTTGTCCCAGTGCCGCCCGGAGTACCAGGTCGGGTAGACGATCGCGTTGCTGCGGTCGGCGTTCAGCTCGCCGTAGGTCTGGTAGGCGATCCGGGCCGGCCGCAGCGTCGCCCCGCACTCCAGGGTGAGGTCCGGGATCTCGTGGACCTCGTAGGCGGCGTCGCGCCCCATGGCCCCGATGGAGGCGCCTGCGCCCTCGCTCACGAGCTCACCGCGCAGCTGCCACGGTCCTTGCGAACCGGGCCGCTCGCCGACGGGCGCACGTCGTCGTCGAAGATCGCCGTGGGCAGGTAGAGCGAGCAGCAGGCGTTCGGGATGTCGACGACGCCGGAGACCCGGCCCTCGATCGGCGCCGACCCGAGCAGCAGGTAGGCCTGCGGGCCGGAGTAGCCGAACTTCTCCAGGTAGGTGACGGCGTTGAGGCAGGCGTTGCGGTAGGCCTCGGTGGCGTCGTTGTAGAGCTGGGTGTCGCTGTCGTGCTGGACGCCGATACCGATGAAGGTGAGGAACTCCGAGTACCGCGGCTCGACGTTGCCCGGCATGAGGATCGGGTTGGTGGTCACGCCGTAGGTCTCCATGCCGCCCTTGATCAGGTCGACGTGGAAGTCGATGAACCCGCCCATCTCGATGGCGCCGCAGAAGGTGATCTCGCCGTCGCCCTGGGAGAAGTGCAAGTCACCGCCGGAGAACAGGGCGCCCGGCACGTGCACCGGGTAGAAGACCCGGGACCCGCGGGTGAAGTTCTTGATGTCGTGGTTGCCGCCGTTCTCGCGGGCGGGGATGGTGCGGGCGCCGTCGCGGGCGATCCCGGCGAGGACGTCGCCGGAGGCCGTGCCGCCCAGGGTGCTCTCCTCCAACGGGGGCAGGGCCAGCGGCGGGACGCGGTCCGGGTCGGTGGCGATCAGCGCCCGTTCCCGGTCGTTCCACCGGCCCAGCAGTTCGTGGCTGGGCGCGGTGCCGAACAGACCGGGGTGGGTGATGCCGGTGTACCGCACGCCCGGGACGTGGCGCGAGGTGGCCACCTGGCCGTGGAAGTCCCAGATGGCCTTGTAGGCGTCCGGGAAGCGGTCGGTGAGGAAGCCGCCGCCGTTCTGCTTCGAGAAGATGCCGGTGTAGCCCCAGCCCTGCCCGGGCGCCGGGCCCGTCTCCTGGGGCACCGGGCCGAGGTCGAGGATGTCGACGACGAGCAGGTCCCCCGGCTCGGCGCCCTCGATCGCGATCGGTCCGGACAGCATGTGGGCACCGGTCAGGTCGACGTCCCGGACGTCGTTCGCCGAGTCGTTGTTGCCGATCTGTCCGTCCGTCCACTCCCGGCACTCGACGCGGATCGACGAGTCGGGGCGGACGGTCACGGCCGGCGGGATGTCCGGGTGCCAGCGATTGTGGCCGGGCACGGCCTGCTCGCGCATGGACTTCGCCTGGTCGACGGAGAAGACGACGTCGGGCATGGCGGGACCTCCTGGTGACGGAGCGGATCGGAGCCGGACGTGCGCGGGGAGGATCAGGGGCGGGGCAGGCGGGCGTGCCGCGGGTCCCGGCTGGTCGGGATCGCCTTGCGGCTGCGCCCGGGCACCGACGAGACGACGGCGGGTTCGTCCGCGCTGCGCTCGGAGGCCTCGAGGGCGCGGCGCACGCCCGGGTCGCCCGCGCGCAACGCCGGCGACTCGAAGACCCGCCGCGCCGCGGAGCCGCACTCCGGGCAGCGGGCGGGCGCACCCGCCTCGCGCATCGGCCGGACCACGTCGAACCCCCCGCAGTGGGGGCAGCGGAACGCGTAGGTGGGCACGGACACCTCCCCGATTACTGTCATGTGAAACTATGTCGAGCGACAGCAATCAGGTCAAGCGCGCGAGCACGTCGAACTCGAGCCCGTCGGAGCGGGCCAGGTAGACGTCCTGCCGGAGGTGGTTGTGCACCAGTGCCACGTCGCCGCGCGGGCTCTCGTAGGCGATCCCCTCCCCCGCGCCCGACACCGCACCGACGTCGAGCGAGCCTGCGCGCTCCGCCAGCCGGGCCAGCAGGGTCAGGCCCTCGAAGCAGGACTCGGCGAGCGCGCCCGGCACCGGCGCGCGGGGCCCGAACCGCTCGACGTAGCGGCGCGAGAAGTCCAGCCCGGCCGCCGTCGGGAGGCTCTCGAACCAGGCCGCCGCGGAGTACAGCTCGCGCGACGGACCGCTCGCGAGCAGCATGTTCTCCTCCATCAGCGGGCTGAACCGCACGCAGCGGCGGTCGGCGCCCGCGGCCGCGAAGGCCCGGTTGAAGCGCACCGCGTCCGAGCCCACCAGGAACATCAGCACGCCCTGTGCCCCCGAGCGGAGCACCCGCTCGAGCGCCGCGCCGAAGTCCTCGGTGCCGAGCGGCACGAAGACCTGGTCGAGGATCCGCACGTCCGGCGTGGTCCGGGCCCAGCTGCGCGCGGCCCGCGCCGAGACGCGGGGCCACACGTAGTCGTCGCCGACGATGCACCAGGTCCGCACGCCCAGCTCGGCGGCCATCCAGCGCAGGCCGGGCAGGACCTGCCGGTCCGGGGTCTCGCCGGCCAGGAACACCCCGGGGGTGCGCTCGCCACCCTCGTAGAGCGGGGCGTAGACGTAGGGCACCCGGCCGCTGACCCGCGGCGCGATCTCCTGCCGGACCGCCGAGATGTGCCAGCCGGACACGGCCTGCACCGCGCCGGCCTCGACGAGCGCGCCCACCTCGGTCGCCACCTGGGCGGGCGCCCGGCCGCCGTCGACCACGTGGAGCCGGACCTCCCGGCCGAGCACGCCGCCGGCCGCGTTCAGCTCGGCCACCGCCAGGGCGCCGCAGGACTCGCAGGCGGGGCCGAACAGCCCCGCCGGACCGCTGCGGGGCACCACGAAGGCGACCTCCACGACGTCGCCCAGGCCGCCGCCCGGGCCGTCACCCGTGCCCCTGCGCCTGCTCACGCCGTCGCCGCCCCTGCCGGCCGTGCGCATCGCGGACCTCCCCGGTCGCGTCCGCCGTCGGAGTCCTCCCCGTGCCCTGCCCGTGAGAGTCTTGACCCTGACGCCCCCTCCCGTCACCCCTCCCCGCAGGAAGTGGACCCGCCGTGAGCACAGCACCACCGTCGGTCACCGGCACCGGCCTCCTCGACGCCCTCGCCGGTGCCGCGCACCGGGTGGAACGGCGGATCGAGGCCGCGCTCGGGCCGGACGGGCCGGGTCTCGACCGCTGGCGCGTGCTCGACCTGCTGGCCGACGGCGAGGGCCGCCCGATGAGCGGGATCGCCGCGGCCGTCCGGGTCCCCGCCCCGACGCTGACCAAGATCGTCGACCGGCTGATCGACCAGGGTCTGGTCTACCGGCGCGTCGACGAGACCGACCGCCGCCGGGTGCTCGTGCTGCTGGCCGACCGCGGGCGGGAGCTGCACGCCCGGCTCGCCCCGGCCGTGCGGGAGGTCGAGACGGCGCTGCTGCGCGACCTCGGGCCCGCCTCGGCCGAGCTGCGCGGGCACCTCGACCGGCTGGCGCGCTGATCCGTACGGGCGAGCCGAACCGGACGTTCCGGACGCTCCGCACCGCCGTTGCATAACGCAACGAGCTCCGGGGTAGCGCGATGGTCGCACTCCCAGGAGGTTCTCGTGACGATCGCCGATAGACCCGCGGGCACCGTACGCAGCCTGATCCCCGCCCGGATCGACCGGCTGCCGTGGTCGCCCTTCCACACCCGGATGGTGATCGCCCTCGGCGTCGCCTGGGTCCTCGACGGGCTGGAGATCACGGTCGCCAGCGCCATCACCGACCTGCTGACCCATCCCGACACCCTGCACCTGTCCTCCGCCGCCGCCGGCGCGATCGCGTCGGTCTACCTCGCGGGCGAGGTCGTCGGTGCGCTGTTCTTCGGCCGGCTCTCGGACAAGCTGGGCCGGCGCAACCTCTTCATGATCACGCTCGCGGTGTACCTGGTCGGGAGTGGGCTCACCGCGCTGACGCTCGGCTCGGGCACCGGGTGGGTGATCTTCCTGTACCTGACGCGGTTCGTCGCGGGCATGGGCATCGGCGGCGAGTACGCGGCGATCAACTCGGCGATCGACGAACTGATCCCGGCCCGCTACCGCGGTCGCGTCGACATCGCCGTCAACGGCACGTACTGGGCCGGCTCGCTGCTCGGCACGGTGGGCACGCTCCTGCTGCTGCGGGTGCTCGACGTCGGCATCGGCTGGCGGATCGGCTTCCTGCTCGGCCCCGTCCTCGGGCTGGTCGTCCTGGTCGTCCGGCGGCACCTGCCGGAGAGCCCGCGCTGGCAGATCATGAACGGCCGCGCCGAGCAGGCCGAGGAGTCGATCTCCTACATCGAGCACGAGGTCGAGCGGAGCGGCAGGCGCCTGGAGAAGGTCCCGGACGACAAGGCGATCGAGCTGACCCCGACCTCCCAGATCGGCTACCTCGCGCTGACCCGGGTGCTGTTCCGGGAGTACCCCTCGCGGGCGATCCTCGGCGCCACGCTGATGATCACCCAGTCCTTCCTCTACAACGCGATCTTCTTCACCTACACCCTGGTCCTGGGCAAGTTCTTCGGTGTGCCGTCGGAGTCGCAGCCGGTCTACCTGATCGCCTTCGCCGTCGGGAACCTCGCCGGGCCGCTGATCCTGGGCCACCTGTTCGACACCGTCGGCCGCCGCAAGATGATCTTCTCGACGTACGCCCTCGCCGGGGTGCTGCTGGCGGTCACCGCGTGGCTGTTCGAGGCGGGCGTGCTCAACGCGGTCACGCAGACGATCGCCTGGGCGGTAGTGTTCTTCTTCGCCTCCGCCGGCGCCAGCTCGGCCTACCTCACGGTCAGCGAGAGCTTCCCGCTGGAGGTGCGCGCCAAGGCGATCGCGGTGTTCTTCGCGATCGCGCAGTGCTTCGGCGCCCTCGGCCCGGTGATCTACGGCGGGCTGATCGGCGACGGCTCGGAGCCGATCCGGCTGTTCTGGGGGTACGTCCTCGGCGCGGCCGTGATGGTGATCGGCGGGATCGTGGGCTGGTTCCTCGGGATCGACGCCGAGGGCAAGTCCCTCGAGGACGTCGCCAGCCCGCTGGCCGCCACCGCCCGGCGCGGCACCACCCGCGCGGAGGGCGCCGCCCGACCCGCCCCGTGACCGTCAGGCCGGGGTGCGCGCGGCGAGGGCCTCGTCGAGCAGGCGGTCGTAGGCGTCGCCCAGCTCGGTCAGCGCCGCCGTCGCGTCACCCCGGAAGACCGGGCCGTGCATCAGGCCCAGCGCCTCGGGACGCAGGTCGGCCAGCGCGCGGACGGCCGGGCCGGTGCCCGGGGTCAGCGCCGTCGCGTGGAACAGCGCCTCGGCCGCGAGGGCCGGTTCGACCGGATCGGACTCGGCCACCGCGGGTCCGTGCCCCGTCGCGGTGAACAGGTCCCCGCAGAGCAGCGTGCCGGTCGTCTCCTCGTACAGCAGCCCGGACTCCCAGCCGTGCGGCACGTGCGAGGTGTCGATCCAGCGCACCCGGCGCCCGCCGAGCTCCAGGGTCTCGCCGTTCTGCAGGGCACGCGGTGGGCGGTCGGCCAGGTCGTTGAGCGACACCATCACCCCGAGGATGCCGTGCACGACCTCGGCCCGCGGGGCCGCCGCGAGCCAGTCGTTCATCGCGCCGCACTCGTCGGACTCCACGTGCCCGAAGGAGATCCAGCGCAGCCGTTCGACCGGCAGCACCCGCGCGACCGCCCCGCTGACCAGCGGGAACATCTGCCGGGGTCCGCAGTGGAAGAGCAGCGGGTCCTCGCCCGCCACCAGGTACTGGTTGAAGGCGAGGTTCACCGGCTCCACGAACGTGGACAGCCGGTAGAGATCGGGGGCGATCTCGTCGACGACGGTCTCCATCGGGCGGCCTCCTCGGAACGGGTGCCCGAGTGTCCGGCCGAGGGGCCCGATCCCGATACGTCCTTCCGGCCCTACTCCGCCTCGAGGTCGCCCTCGGTCTCCAGGTAGGCCTGGCGCAGCGCGTCGAGCGTGGCCTGCTCCGGTGCCTCCCACAGCCCCCGCTCCACCGCCTCGAGCAGCCGCTCGGCCATGCCGTGCAACGCCCAGGGGTTGGACTCGGAGAGGAACTTGCGGTTGTCCGGGTCCAGCACGTAGCTCTCGGTGAGCTTCTCGTACTGCCAGTCGGCGACGACACCGGTGGTCGCGTCCCAGCCGAAGAGGTAGTCGACGGTCGCCGCCATCTCGAAGGCGCCCTTGTACCCGTGCCGGCGCATGGCCTCGATCCAGCGCGGGTTGACCACCCGGGCCCGGAAGACGCGCGCGGTCTCCTCGTGCAGGGTCCGGGTCCGGACGGCGTCGGGCCGGGTCGAGTCGCCGACGTACGCCTCGGGTGCGGAGCCGGTCAGCGCGCGGACGGTCGCCACCATCCCGCCGTGGTACTGGTAGTAGTCGTCCGAGTCGGCGATGTCGTGCTCGCGGGTGTCGGTGTTCTTGGCCGCCACCGCGATCCGCCGGTAGGCCGCCTCCATGTCGTCCCGCGCCGGGGCGCCGTCGAGGCCACGGCCGTAGGCGTAGCCGCCCCAGGTCGTGTAGACCTCGGCGAGGTCGGCGTCGTCGCGCCAGTTCTTCGAGTCGACGAGCTGCAGCAGCCCCGCCCCGTACGTGCCGGGCTTGGAGCCGAAGATCCGGGTGGTGGCGCGGCGGCGGTCGCCGGTGCGCTGCTCGTCCTGCAGCACGTGGGCCTTGACGAAGTTCTGCTCCGCGGGCTCGTCGAGGTCGCCGACGAGCTGGACGGCGTCGTCGAGCAGGGCCAGGACGTGCGGGAACGCGTCCCGGAAGAACCCGGAGATGCGCACGGTGACGTCGATCCGCGGGCGGCCGAGCTCCTCGAGGTCGATCACCTCGAGCCGCGTGACGCGCCGGGACATCTCGTCCCACACGGGCCGCACGCCGAGCAGCGCGAAGACCTCCGCCACGTCGTCGCCGCTGGTCCGCATCGCGCTGGTGCCCCACACGGACAGGCCGACCGAACGCGGGTACTCGCCGTCGTGGTCGCGGCGGTAGCGCTCGACGAGCGAGTCCGCCATGGCCTGCCCGGTCTCCCAGGCC
Organism: Pseudonocardia lutea; assembly: GCF_042658055.1. Lineage (NCBI taxonomy): Bacteria > Bacillati > Actinomycetota > Actinomycetes > Pseudonocardiales > Pseudonocardiaceae > Pseudonocardia > Pseudonocardia lutea. Next base: position 15,344 of record NZ_JBHSQK010000113.1, on the reverse strand, counting down.
AGCCGGCTGGGCACGGCCTTGGGGTCGACCGAGTAGAAGTTCCGGCCGGTCGGCAGCACGTTGATCAGCCCGCGCAGCGGCGACCCGGAGGGGCCGGCAGGGATGAACCCGCCGTCGAGGGCGTGCAGCACCCGGTCGATCTCGTGCGCCGTCTCCGCCAGCCGCGGCACCACCTCGGTCGCCGCGAACCGCAGGATCTTCTCGACGACCGCCGGGTCGCCGCCGTCGAGCTGTTCGCAGCTCCCGACTCGCGGTGCGGAGTCTCCCGACTCGCGGTGCTGTTCCTCCCGCCTCGCGGAATCCGGTTCCCCCTCCCGCGAGTCGGGAGTTCCGGCAGCGCGAGTCGCGAGATCCGGGGTGCCGAGTCGCGCGCTCACCACGGTCCGGGCGGCGTCGGGGTCCCAGCCCGCGGCCTCCATGTCGGCGACCAGGGCGTGGGCGAGGGCCTCGACCTCGTCGACCGTGCCGCGCACCGCGCTGCCGTCCTCGACCAGGCCGAGGGCCTCGCGCAGGCCGGGGACGCTCTGCTCGCCGCCCCACATCTGCCGGGCCCGCAGCATCGCCAGCACCAGGTCGACCCGGGTCTCCCCCTCCGGGGCGACCGACAGGACGTGCAGGCCGTCCCGGATCTGGACGTCCTTGATCTCGCACAGCCAGCCGTCGACGTGCAGCAGCATGTCGTCGAACTCGGCCTCGTGCGGGCGCTCGTCGAGCCCGAGGTCGTGGTCCATCCTCGCCGCGGTCATCAGCGTCCAGATCTGCTGGCGGATCGCGGGCAGCTTGGCCGGGTCGAGGGCGGAGACGTTCGCGTGCTCGTCGAGCAGCTGCTCGAGTCGCGCGATGTCGCCGTAGGTCTCGGCGCGGGCCATCGGCGGGATCAGGTGGTCGACGAGCGTGGCGTGCGCCCGCCGCTTGGCCTGCGTGCCCTCGCCCGGGTCGTTGACCAGGAACGGGTAGATCAGCGGGAGGTCGCCGAGCGCCGCGTCGGTGCCGCAGGAGGCGGACATGCCGAGGGTCTTGCCGGGCAGCCACTCCAGGTTGCCGTGCTTGCCGATGTGCACCACGGCGTCGGCGCCGAAGCCGCCGTCGCTCTCCCGGGCGGCGAGCCACCGGTAGGCGGCCAGGTAGTGGTGCGAGGGCGGCAGGTCCGGGTCGTGGTAGATCGCGACCGGGTTCTCGCCGAAGCCGCGGGGCGGCTGGACCATCAGCGTGACGTTCCCCGAGCGCAACGCCGCGACGACGAGGTCGCCCGCCTGCACGTAGTGCTCGCCGGGCGCGGGCCCCCAGTGCTCCTCGACGCCGGCGCGGAAGTCCTCGGGCAACGTGGCGAACCACTGCCGGTACCGCGCCGCGGAGATCCGGATCGGGTTGCCGGCCAGCTTCTCCTCGGTGAGCCAGTCCGGGTCCTGGCCCCCGGCCTCGATCAGGGCATGGACGAGCGCGTCGCCGTCCTGCGCCGCGACGCCGGGGAACTCGCCGACGTCGTAGCCCGCCCGGTCCATCGCGCGCAGCAGCGCGACCGTCGAGGCCGGGGTGTCCAGCCCCACCGCGTTCCCGATCCGCGCGTGCTTGGTCGGGTACGCCGACAGCATCAGCACGATCTTCTTGTCCGCGTTGGGGATCCGGCGCAGGTTGGCGTGCCGCACGGCGATCCCGGCGACCCGCGCGGCCCGCTCGGGGTCCGGGACGTAGACGGACAGGCCGTCCGCGTCGACCTCCTTGAAGGAGAACGGCACCGTGATCAGCCGGCCGTCGAACTCGGGCACGGCGACCTGGGTGGCGACGTCGAGCGGGGACAGCCCGTCGTCGTTCTCCTCCCACGCGGCCCGGCTCGAGGTGAGGCAGAGGCCCTGCAGGATCGGGACGTCCAGCGCGGCGAGCTCCGCGACGTCCCACTCCTCGTCCTCGCCGCCCGCCTGGGCGTGGGCGGGCTTGGTCCCGCCCGCCGCGAGCACGGTGACCACCAGGGCGTCCGCGCTCCGCAACGTCTCCAGCAGCGCGGGCGGGGCCTGCCGCAGGGAGGCGCAGAAGAGCGGCAGCGGCGTGGCGCCCGCGGCCTCGATCGCCCGGCAGAGCGCCTCGACGTAGGCGGTGTTCCCGGCGAGCTGCTGGGCGCGGTAGTAGAGGACCGCGACCGTCGGGCCCTGCACCGGCGCCGCGGTGCCGGATCCGGGACGCTCCAGTACTCCCCATTCGGGCAGGGCGATCGGCGGCGCGAATCCCTCGCCGGTGAGCAGCACCGTGTCGGAGAGGAAGGCGTGCAGCTGGCGGAGGTTCTCGGCGCCGCCCTGCGCGAAGTAGGTGTGCGCCTCGGCCGCGACGCCCGCGGGCACCGTGGAGAGCTCCATCATCTCCGCGTCGGGCGCCATCTCGCCGCCGAGCGCGACCAGCGGGGTGCCGGAGGCGCGCAGGAGGTCCAGGCCCTCCTCCCAGTACCGGTACCCGCCCAGCACCCGCACCACGACGACGGCGGCCTCGGCGACCATTGCCGGCAGCTCGTCGAGCAGCACCCGGTTGGGGTTGGCCAGGCGGAAGTCGGCGCCGGCGGCCCGGGCGGAGAGGAGGTCGGTGTCCGAGGTCGAGAGCAGCAGGATCGGGGCAGCGCTCATCGAAGGTGGTCCTCTCCTGCGGGATCCGCGTCCCGGGTCGGTGGCTGGTGCGCGGCGGGCGGGTCAGTGTCCTGGCTCCCGGATCCGCGCTCGCCCCGGCCTTCCAGGTCGCCCCGTGGCCGTCCGTGCGGGGTCTGCTCCCCGGTGACAGTGGCGGGACCGCGCCGGACTCGCACCGGTCTTCCTGGGTCCCGCTCGCCGTATGCGGTTGTCTCGGGCCACTCTCCGCAACGGGATCACTCCGCGTCAAGCCGGCCGGTTCCTGTTTACAGTGCCTGCTGTGCCCCACCCGCCCCCGGCCCGGGCCGCCGTGCCCACCCCTCCAGCGGCCGCACGCTCGCGCGCCGACGCCTGCCCCGGCGTGCTCGCGCCGCACGACGCGGCCGACGGCGCGCTGGCCCGCGTCCGCCTGCCGGGCGGGGTGGTCACCGCGGCCCAGCTGCGGGTGCTCGCGGCGTGCGCCGAGGAGCTCGGCGACGGCGCGGTGCACCTCACCTCGCGCGGGAACCTGCAGCTCAGGGGCCTGGACCGGGAGGACCCGCGGCTCGTCTCGCGGCTCGCCGCGGCGGGCCTGGTCCCGGCGCCGTCGCACGAGCGGGTGCGCAACGTCCTGACCTCGCCGCTGTCCGGGCTGACCGGCGGACGGGCGGACGTCCGGGGTCTGGCCCGCGCCCTCGACGAGGCGCTCTGCGCCCGCCCCGCGCTCGCCGCCCTGCCCGGCCGGTTCCTGTTCGCCCTCGACGACGGGAGAGGTGACGTCGCGGCCGAGCGGCCGGACCTGTGCTGGGTCGCGGAGGCGCCGGACCGCGGGTTCCTGCAGGTCGCGGGGGCACCGACGGCGGTGGCCTGCGCCCCGGCCGACGCGCCCGCCCTGCTCGTCGCCGCCGCTGAGGTGTTTCTCACGCTCCGCGAGGAGGCGCGGGCCGGTTGCGCCGGTGCCTGGCGTGCCGCCGAGGTCCCCGACGCCCCCGCCCGCATCGCCGCCGCCCTCCTCCCCCGCGAGTCGGGAGATCCGGCACCGCGAGTCGGCGGTTCCGGCACCGCGAGTCGGCAGTTCCGGCAGCGCGAGTCGACGGTTCCGGTCGGCCCGATCCCCCGTGACGACGGCGGCGAGGCCCTCGGCGTCGCCCCCGTGCTGGGCGAGATCTCGGCGGCGCAGCTGGGCGGGCTGGCCGCCGCCGCACCCGAGACGATCGTGACGCCCTGGCGCACCCTCGTGCTGCCCGATCCCGCGCCCGACGCCCGGCAACGCCTGCGCGCCCACGGGTTCGTGCTCACCGGCGACGCACCCGCCCTCGCGCTGAGCGCCTGTGCCGGCCGGCCGGGCTGCGCGAAGTCGCACGCCGACGTCCGCGCCGACGTCCGCGCCGTGCTGGCCCACGGCAGCGGACCCCTGCCCCGCACCCACGTCGTCGGCTGCGAGCGGCGCTGCGGGGCGCCGCACGAGGCGCACCTCGACGTCGTCGCCCTGCCCGACGGCACCTACGCCGTGCGGGACCGGGCCGTCCCCGACCTCTCCACCGCCCTGACCCTGACCCCCGCAGGAGACACCCCCGCATGACCAGCGACTACCTCCGCGACGGCGCCGAGATCTACCGGCGGAGCTTCGCCACGATCCGGGCCGAGGCCGACCTGTCGGCCTTCCCGCCCGACGTCGCGTACGTCGTCGTCCGGATGATCCACGCGTGCGGGCAGGTCGACCTCACCCGCGACGTCGGCTTCTCCCCCGGCGCGGTGACGGCCGCGCGCAAGGCCCTGCAGGACGGCGCACCCATCCTCTGCGACGCGATGATGGTCGCCTCCGGCGTGACCCGGGCGCGGCTGCCGAAGGACAACGAGGTCGTCTGCACCCTGCGCGAGCCCGAGGTCCCCGGCATCGCCGAGCGGATCGGCAACACGCGGTCGGCCGCCGCGATGGAGCTCTGGCGCGACCGGCTCGACGGCGCCGTGGTCGCCATCGGCAACGCGCCGACCGCGCTGTTCCACCTCCTCGACATGATCGACGCCGGCGCGCCCCGCCCGGCCGCGGTCCTCGGCATCCCCGTCGGGTTCATCGGCGCCGCGGAGTCCAAGGCGGCCCTCGCCGCCCGCGCCGACCTCGAGTACCTCGTGGTCCACGGCCGGCGCGGCGGCTCCGCGATCACGGCGGCGGCCCTGAACGCCCTCGCGAACGATCAAGAGATCGTGACAGAGCAGGAGAGCCAGGCATGAGCGAGCCCGCCCGCGACTCCTCGGTTCGGCCCGGGACCCTCTACGGGGTCGGGCTCGGCCCCGGCGACCCCGACCTCGTCACGCTCAAGGCCGCGCGGCTCGTCGGCGCCGCGGACGTGATCGCCTACCACTCCGCCCGGCACGGCCGCTCGATCGCGCGCCGGATCGCCGAGCCGCACCTGCGCGGCGACCAGATCGAGGAGCCGCTGGTCTACCCGGTCACCACCGAGACCGTCGACCACCCCGGTGGCTACCAGGGCGCGATCGACGAGTTCTACGCCGAGGCCGCCGGGCGCCTGGCCGCGCACCTGGCGGCGGGCCGCGACGTGGTGCTGCTCGCCGAGGGCGACCCGCTCTTCTACGGCTCCTACATGCACATGCACAAGCGCCTCGCCGGCCGGTTCCGCGCCGAGGTCGTGCCCGGGGTGACCTCGGTGAGCGCCGCCGCGGCCGCGCTCGGGCAGCCGCTCGTCGAACGCGACGAGATCCTCACGATCCTGCCGGGCACGCTGCCCCGCGAGGTGCTCGCCGAGCGCCTGCGCACCACCGACTCCGCGGCCGTCATGAAGCTGGGCCGCACCTTCACCACCGTCCGCGAGGCCTTCGCCGACGCCGGCAAGCTCGACCGGGCCGCCTTCGTCGAGCGGGCCACGATGGACGGGCAACGCACCGGCGCCCTGGCCGACATCGACCCGGGGTCGGTGCCCTACTTCTCCCTCGCGGTGCTGCCCGGCGAGGTCGCGGCCAGCATCCCCGACCCCGCCGACCTCAGGGCGGAACAGCGGGCGGAGACCGAGACCGAGACCGAGACCCTGCCCGAGGAGCGGGTCGCCGGGCGTGGCGAGGTCGTCGTCGTCGGGACCGGGCCGGCGGGGCGGGACTGGCTGACCCCGCAGGTCGCGGCCGCCCTCGCCGCGGCCGACGACCTCGTCGGCTACGGCCCCTACCTGGACCGGGTACCGCCGAACCCGCGCCAGACCCGCCACGCCAGCGACAACCGGGTCGAGGCCGAACGGGCCGCGCACGCGCTGGACCTGGCCGCGTCGGGCCGCACCGTCGCCGTGGTCAGCGCGGGCGACCCGGGCGTGTTCGCGATGGCCACCGCCGTGCTCGAGGTGGCGTCCGAGGCGAAGTACCTCGACGTGCCGGTGCGCGTGCTGCCCGGGCTCACCGCCGCGCAGGCCGTCGCCGCCGCGGTCGGCGCCCCGCTCGGCCACGACTACGCGATGATCTCGCTGTCGGACCGGCTCAAGCCGTGGGAGACGGTCGTCGACCGGCTCGTGCACGCCGCGCAGGCCGACCTGGCGATCGCGATCTACAACCCGCGTTCCAAGGCCCGGCCCTGGCAGGTCGGGGCGGCCCGGGACGTCCTGCTGGAGCACCGCAAGCCGGACACCCCGGTCGTGCTCGGGCGCGACGTCGGCGGGGCCGGCGAGCGCCTGACCGTCACCACGCTCGGCGAGCTCGATCCCGAGCAGGTCGACATGCGCACGCTGGTCATCGTCGGCTCGTCGACCACCCGGGTCGTGGTCCGCGGCGGCCGCCCGACCGTGTTCACCCCCCGCCACTACGGCACCTGACCGCGAGTCGGCACTTCCGGGCGACCGAGTGTGCGATCCCGGTCGACCCGGATGGGCGACTCGGTGACCCGGAAGTGCCGACTCGCGGGGTCAGAGGCGGGCCGCGGCCTCCTCGGGGGTGGCCACCACCGGCACCCCGGGCGGGAGCGGGGGCCGGTCGACCATCACCACCGGGACGCCCACGGCGCGGGCGGCCTCCAGCTTGGCCGCGGTGTCCGCGCCGCCCGAGTCCTTGGTCACCAGCACGTCGATCGCCTGCTCGCGCAGGAGCGCCGTCTCGCCCTCGACGGTGAAGGGGCCGCGGGCCAGGAGCGACCGCATCCGCCGCGGCACCGGGGGGTCGGGCGGGTCGACCGACCGTACGAGGAACCACAGGTCCAGGTCGGCGAACGCCGCCAGGTCCTGCCGCCCGGTCGTCAGGAACACCCGCGCCCCCAGCCGTGGCAGCAGCCCCGCCGCCTCGGCCAGGGACGCCACGCGGTGCCACCGGTCCCCCGGCCGTTCGGTCCAGCCCGGGCGGCGCAGGATCGTGAGTGGCACGTCGGCCCGGGCGCACGCCGCCGCGGCGTTCGCCGTCATCCCGGCGGCGAAGGGGTGCGTGGCGTCGACGACGTGCGTCACCGCCTCGTCCCGCAGGTACGCGACCAGCCCGGCGACCCCGCCGAACCCGCCGATCCGCACCTCGCCGGGCGGCAGCCGGGGTGAGCGGACCCGCCCCGCCAGGGAGGAGACGACCGAGATCGCACACCCGGTCGCGCCGCACCGCCGACTCGCGGGGTGCAGGAGCTCCGCCAGTGCCCGGCCGTCCGACGTCCCGCCCAGGATCAGGACCCGGCGCGGCACCTGGTGTCCGAGTACAGGTGGCTGTCCGGGAAGTGCTCGGCGGCGAGCGCGGGCCCCACGATGATCACCGCGGTGCGCCGGATCCCGGCCTCGTGCACGGCGTGGGCGATGTCGTCGAGGCGCCCGCGCAGCACGATCTCGTGCTCGCGGCTGGCGTAGGCGACCACGGCGGCGGGGCAGTCGGCGCCGTACGAGGGCGCCAGTTCCTTCACCACCTCGTCGATCCGGTGCACGGCCAGGTGCAGCACCAGCGTGCCGCCCGCGGTGCCGAGCGCCTCCAGGGACTCCCCGTCGGGCATCGGCGTCGCGCGGGCAGCGATGCGCGTCAGCGTGACGGTCTGGGCGACCGTCGGGACCGTCAGCTCGCGCTTGAGCGTGGCCGCCGCGGCCGCGTAGGCGGGCACCCCGGGCGTGACGTCGTAGGGCACGCCGGCCGCGTCGAGCCGGCGCATCTGCTCGGCCATCGCCGAGAAGACCGACGGGTCGCCGGAGGCCAGCCGGGCGACGTCGAGGCCGTGCTCGTGCGCCCGGACCATCTCGTCGACGATCTCCGCCAGCGTCATCAGCGCGGTGTCCACCGTCCGGGCGCCGGGCGGGCAGAGCTCCAGCATCTCCGGTGGCACGAGCGAGCCCGCGTACAGACACACCGGCGAGGCCGCGACGAGGTCGCGGGCGCGGATCGTCAACAGGTCGACGGCGCCGGGCCCGGCGCCGATGAAGTGCACGGTCATACGTCGCAGCTCCAGATCGTGACGGGCATCGCGGGCTTCCAGCCGAGGAACCCGCCCACGGGTTCGGCGCGGGCGACCTGCAGCCGCACCAGGGTGCCGCCGAACCGCTCGCGGGCGGCGGCGAGGGCGGTCTCGGACTCCACGGTCACGCCGTTGGCCACCAGCCGCCCGCCCGGGGGCAGGGCCTCCACACAGGCCTCCAGCACGCCGGCGCGGGTGAGGCCGCCGCCGATGAACACGGCGTCGGGCGGCGGGAGCTCGGCGAGCACGGCGGGGGCGCGGCCGGTCACCACCTGCAGGGCGGACACGCCGAGCGCCGCGGCGTTGCGCCGGATGCGCTGCGCGCGTTCGGGGTGCGACTCCACGGCGACCGCCCAGCAGGACCGGTGCGCGCGCATCCACTCGATCGCGATGCTCCCGGCGCCGGCGCCGACGTCCCAGAGCGTCTGGCCGGGGCGCGGGGCGAGGTGGGCGAGGGTGACGGCGCGGACCTCGCGCTTGGTCAGCTGCCCGTCGTGCTCGTAGGCCGCGTCGGGCAGGCCGGGGACCTCGCCGAGCACGCGCACGCCGGGCACGGCGGCGCACTCCACGGCGACGACGTTGAGCGCGTCGCCCTCCGGGTGCAGCCAGTCCCGCGCGGTCCCCGAGTACAGCCGCTCCCCCGGCCCGCCGAGCTGCTCCAGCACCGTGAGCCGGCTCGGGCCGAAGCCGTCGGCCGTGAGCTGGGCGGCGACCAGGGCGGGCGAGGCGGCCCCGGCGCTGAGCACCAGGATCCGGCGGCCCGGGCTCACCCACCGGCGCAGCCGCTCGACCGGGCGCCCGACGATGCTCACCACCTCGACGTCCTCGCTCGGCCAGCCCAGCCGGGCGCAGGCCAGGGTGGCCGACGACGGGTGCGCGATCACGTGCATCCGCTCGGGCCCGACGGTGCGGGCCAGCGTCGCGCCGAGGCCGAAGAACATCGGGTCGCCGGAGGCGAGGGCGCACAGGCGCCGCCCGGCGTACTTCTCCAGCAGCCCGGGCAGGGCCGGGACCAGCGGCGACGGCCAGGCCACCAGCTCGGCCCCGACCTTGCCCGCCACCAGGTCCAGCTGGCGGGGCCCGCCGAGGACCACCTCGGCCGCCGCGAGGGTCTCCTGGGCCGTGCCCGCGAGCCCGGACCAGCCGTCCGCCCCGATCCCGACGACGGTGACCGCCGGTCCCTCGTGCGCACCCGTGTCCACGGGTGCAGACCATACGTGGCTCCCAGGTGATCGACGCCGGTGTCGTGGGCGGAAGCACGGCGGGGCCGGCTCCGGGGTGCCACGATCGCCGGCATGGCTCCCGCGACGGTGGTCTTCGACGTCAACGAGACCCTCTCCGACCTGCGCCCCCTGACGGACCGGTTCACCGAGCTCGGGGCACCGGAACACCTGTCGAGCCTGTGGTTCGCGAGCACGCTGCGGGAGGGGATCGCCCTGGCCGCCGCGGGGGACTACCGGCCGTTCGCGGAGGTGGCGCGGGAGACCGCGCAGGACCTGCTGGCGCCCTACACCTCCGACGAGGACGCACCCGACCATGTGATCAGGGGGTTCCTCGGGCTGCCGCTGCACCCGGACGTCGCCGAGGGGGTGCGCCGGCTCCGGGCCGCCGGTTCGCGGCTGGTCACCCTGTCCAACGGGGCCGCCTCGGTGGCCGAGCGGCTGCTCGGCGAGGCGGGGATCCGGGAGGAGTTCGAGTACGTCCTCTCGGTCGACGACGCCGGGATCTGGAAGCCGGCCTCGGGCGCCTACGCGTTCGCGGCCCGGGTGTGCCGGAAGGAGCCCGGGGAGCTGCTGATGGTCGCCGTGCACCCGTGGGACCTGCACGGCGCGGCGCGGGCCGGGATGCGCACCGCGTGGATCGACCGGGACGGGCGCCGCTACCCCGAGCACGTGCAGGCGCCGGACCACCGCGTGCCCACCGTGGGGGCGTTGGCGGAACTCCCGGGTTGAGCCCCCGCACCCGATCGGGGTTCGGAACGGGGGTTCCGGGCAAGGCGCGGTCAAGGTCCGCCCGTGCTCACCTCTTCCTTTCCCCGGCCCGGCCAATGCCGTGGTAAAAGAGCTGCGCAAAGAGTGCCCCGTGGCCTTTCCGCGCCTTTCGGTCCCGGCCGCCCGATTGGTGCCGAGAAAAGACGTCGTCGCAGCTCGGAAGCGGCGTTGCGGCGTTCCGACGCCCCGTTGTCGGAATTGTCGCACCGTCCCCGCACGGCCGCCGCCGGAAAGGGGGATCGCGCCCGATCCACCGAGCAGGCCCCGTTCCTAACGTCGTCGCCGAGCCGCCCACCCCAGGGCAGTGCACGACGAAGACGCGACGACCTCCGGGAGACCACCGTGGCCACCACGACGCTGCTCGACCTGCTCATGAACCTGCTTCGCGACCCCGCCGCACAGCAGGCGTTCCTCGCCGACCCGAGCGGCTACCTGCAGGAGTGCGGGCTCGCCGACCTGTCCGCCGAGGACATCCACGACGCGGTCACCCTCGCCGCCGACAACCCGCACCACGACTGGGACGGGCACGGCCACCACGAGCTGCCGCCGGCCCCGCCCGTGCACCACCACCACGGCGACGACGACGACCACGAGCACGACCCGCACACCGAGGCGGCGAACTACCTGAGGACCTACATCACCAACACCTTCGTCGACGACCGCCGGACCTTCGTGGACCAGTCCTTCCACCAGGACATCGACACCCACGGCGGCGACGTCGACCAGCGCATCGACCTGCACCAGACCACCGCGACCGGCGACGGCGCCGTCGCGGTCGGCGGGGACAACCGCGCGCCCGTCGCGACCGGCGACCACGCCGTGGCCGGCTGGGGCAACGACGTCGTGGACGGCGACGACAACGCCGCCTCCTTCGGCTCGGGCTCCGCGGTGAACCAGTCCGGCGCCACCGCCGACCACGGCGGCGCGCTCTCCGGCACGGGGCCCGCGACCGGGAACTTCACCGACAGCAACGACCACCTGGCCAACTTCGGCTCGGGCTCGCTGGCCGACAAGGGCGGGAACGCGAGCCAGACCAACGCCCACAACGACACGTCCACGGACTCGCACGACGACAACCACACCGACTCGCACGACGACAGCCACGTCGACAGCGGACACAACGACCTCGACACCGACACCCGCATCTCCGACGACCACTCCGTCAGCGACAGCCACGCCGTCGACAACCACCCGACGGACGACCACTCGATCGACCACTCCTTCGACCTGCACGCCTGATCCGCGGCGCGAGTGCCGCAAGGACTCCGCACCGACCCCTCCGGGACCCCGGCCGCCCCCCGCGGCCGGGGTCCCGCCCGCGAGTCGGCACTTCCCGCACCGCGAGAACGGAACCGAGGGCGGAGCCTCAGCCGGTGTGGCCGGGGTCGAGGTGCCCGTAGTGCTTGGGCCGCAGCCGCATCGCGTGCACCACCCGCTCCCCCGCCGACCCGCGCTCGACCACGACCTCCAGCAGGTTGCGGTCCCGGTCCGCCCCGATGCACAGCGTCCGGCCGGGATCCTGGGGCACCCGCCACAACGGGGCGGCCACGACCGTCCGGATGGCGTCGGCCGGGATGCCGTGCTTGAGCGCCCCGGGCGTGATGTCCACGGCGACGAGCCTAGAGGCGCGTCCCGCCGCGCAGGGTGTCGAGCAGCTCGGCCTCCGCGGCGGCGAAGGCCGGGTCGGTGAGGACGTCGACCTCGCGCGGCCGGGGCAGGTCGACCCGGACCACGCGGGCGACCCGTGCCGGGCGCGGCGAGAGCACCAGGACCCGGTCCGAGAGGAACACCGCCTCCCGGATGTCGTGGGTGATGAGCAGGACCGTCCAGCCGAACCGGCCGCGGACCTCCTCCAGCCACTCCTGCATCGCGGTGCGCGTGAGCGAGTCCAGCGCGCCGAAGGGCTCGTCGAGCAGCAGCACCTCACGGTCCTGCACCACCGTGCGCAGCAGCGCCGCCCGCTGCCGCATCCCGCCCGACAGCTCGGCGGGCCGCGACCTCTCGAAGCCGGCCAGGCCGAAGGGGCCGAACAGCTCGCGGGCGCGTTCCCGGGCCTCCCGCCGGCGCATCCCGGCGACCTCGAGCCCGAGGGTGGTGTTGTCCAGCACCGTGCGCCACGGGAAGAGCAGGTCCTTCTGCGGCATGTAGCCGAAGGTCTCCCGGCCCGCGGGCGCGCCGTCGACCAGCACGCGGCCGCGGTCCGGCGCGACCAGCCCGGCCAGGACGCCGAACAGCGTGCTCTTGCCGCACCCGCTGGGCCCGAGGATCGAGACGAACTCCCCGGGCGCGACGTCGAACGACACCCCGTCGAGCACGGGCAGGTCGCCGAAGGCCAGCTCGAGACCGTCGACCGTGATCTTCACCGTCGCGCTCCCCTGATCCACGGCGCCACGACCCGCTCGACCAGGTACGTCAGCCCGAACAGCGCGACGCTGACCAGCGCCGTCACCCCCACGGCCGCGAGGACCAGGTCGGTGCGGAAGGAGTTCTTCTGCTGGGCCATGTAGATCCCCAACCCCGCCCGGGCGCCCACGTACTCGGCGAAGATCGCCCCCGTGACCGCGTAGGTGATCGCGATGCGCAGCGCGGTGAAGAACGACGGCAGCGCCCCCGGCAGCCGGACGTACCGGAACTCCGCCCAGCGCCCGCCACCCATGCTGCGCAACAGGTTCGCCGCCTCGGGGTCGGCCCGGGAGAAGCCCTCGATCAGCCCGACGGCGATCGGGAAGAAGGTCACCAGCGCGATCACCAGCACCTTCGGCAGCAGGCCGAAGCCGAACCAGATGATCATCAAGGGGGCGATGGCGATGATCGGCAGCGTCTGGGAGGCGACCAGCAGCGGGACGAGGGCCCGGCGCAGCCACGGCGAGAAGTCGACGACGACGGCCAGCACCCAGCCCAGCGCCAGCGACACGACGAACCCGACCGCGGTGACCTGCAGCGTCGGCAGGGTGTTGGCCCACAGCACGTCCCGGAAGGCCCACCCCTGCTCGAGCACGCGCAGCGGCGAGGGCAGCACCTGGGGCCGGACGGCGAAGGCGGTGACGGCCCACTGCCACACCCCGAGCAGCAGGAGCACCACCAGGACCGGCGGCGCGGTCCGGCGCAGCAGCGACGCCCGGCCCCGCACGGCCCGCCGCGCGGGCGCGCCGCTCGCGGATCTCGGCGGGGAGGGCGGTGGGGGCGTCGGTTCCGCGGGAGCCCGGTGGTCGGCGCGGGTCACGACGTGGCCCCGCCCGGGGTCAGGTAGTCGTCCGTGAACCACGTCGCGAAGTCCGGGCGGGTCGTGACGGGCTTCCCGGACGCGTCGACCACCGCGCCGGAGTCGACGAGGAAGCCGGAGAAGCCCTCCCAGCGCTCGAGGGTCTGCGTGCCGACCCTGCCCGCGTCGTCCTTCAGGTAGTGCTCGGCGAGCATGTCCTGGCTCCGGGTCACGAGCTCCGGCTCGGTGAAGGCGCCGGGGTTCGCGTCCTGCAGGTCCTTCGCGGCGCGGGCCGGGTCGTCGGCGGCGAGCTGGTAGCCGCGCTGGGCGGCCTGCACGAACTTCCGGGCCTGGTCCGGGTGCTCCCGCAGCCAGGTCGAGTTGCCGATCAGCAGGACGTTGTAGGCGTCGGGGAAGCCGTAGTCGGTGTACTTGAAGGTCTTCAGCGGCTCGCCACGCAGCTGGGCCTCGATGCCCTCCCACGCGACGAAGGGCTCGGTGAAGTCGACCTGCCCCGCGTACAGCGCCTCGTACGCGCTGGTCCCGAGGGTGACGGTCCGGAACTCGCCCTTCCCGCCGGCGTCGCGGATGACCTGGCGCATCTTCGGTTCCTCGCCCGGACCGCCGAAGCCGCCGTAGGTCTTGCCGTCGAGGTCCTTGGGCGAGGTGATGTCGGCGCGGTCGGCCTTCACCGCCACCTCGGTGGCCCAGTGCTGCAGGATCGCCATCACCGAGGTGATGTCGGCGCCGGCGCCCTTCGAGAAGGTGAACGAGTCCTGGAAGCTGATCCCGAACTCGGCGGCACCGTTGCCCACCAGGGTGTCCGGTGAGGTGTCGCTGTACGGGAGGAACTGGACGTCGAGCCCCGCGTCGCGGAACCAGCCCTCCTGCTGCGCGACGTACAGGCCGCTGTGGTTGGTGTTCGGGGTCCAGTCCAGGGCGATCCGGACGGTCTCCGGCGAGCCCTGCTGCCCGGCCGCGCCGCCGCAGCCGACGAGGAGCAGGGCCAGCCCGACGACGAGGGCGGCGAGCCGGAGGGGGGTCCCGGACGACGGGACACGGGACGGGGACATGCGCGACACGGTCCTCCCTACGCCGGTGCTAACCGGGTCAGGTGCGAACGGTCGACGGCCGGTCCTGCCGCCCTCTCAGCCTCGGATCGTGAGTGCTCCCGCGGGTTCGGATGCAGACCCTACGTCCCCCTGCGCCGGGCTGCCACCGCCCCCGGGGTGTGACGTCGGCGTGCACGGCCTGGGTGCGCGCCGCCGCGGGTTCAGGTGATGTCGGCGCGCCGGTGGCGGGCGCGCGGGGCGCCCGAGCCCGGGATGGGCGGGGCGGCGGGGGCCGGGGGTGCGGCCCGGCCGCCGGACGCGGAGCGCTCGTCGGCGCGCCGCTCACCCCTGTGCGGGTGACCTGCCCGCGGCTCACCTCCCCGAGGCTCACCCTCGCGCTGCTCAGCCCCGCGAGGCTCACCCTCCCGCTGGAGGGGAACCCGCGGCGCGTCGGGCCGGTCCTCGGCGCGCCGCCGACCGCCCGGGCGCTCCGGCGCCCCCAGGTCGGGGAGCGCCGCCTGGTCGAGGTCCCACGGGTCGCGCCCGGGCAGGGCCCCACCCGCGGGCTCGCGGAGGCGCCGCCTGCCACCGCCCGACGCCGGTACGCCGGCCGGGTTCGACGCCGGCCGGTGCTCGCCGCGCCCGGCCGATCGGTCCGCCCGGTCGCGCCGATCCGGCGACACCGGGGCCGCACCCGGGCGCTTCGGCGATTCCGGGACCCCACCGGGGCGCTCCGGCGACGGCGCAACCCCACCCCGGCGCTCCGACAGGGGCCCGGCCCCGCCGTGCCGCGGCCGCGGCACCGGCGGCCGCACGCC